>CAIRGO010000291.1 GCA_903878115.1 Akkermansiaceae bacterium
ACTGGAGAGTCTCTCACGTGCCGGACACTTCATCGCGGCGGGGCAAGACTACTCATTTTTGAAAAATCGTCAATGATTTTCCTCACCTTTTTTTCACTTTTTTTCGCTTTTGCTGTTTTTCCTTGTAGGTAAAGGGAATTTATTTCAAAAAAATCATCAATATTTTACAAAATCGTGAATATATTACGAAAAAATCTTTGGTTTTTTGTCGTAATTGGATCTTCTCGAACCAAAAATCAGATCTTATTCTATGCCTACGATGAATCTAGTAGTTGCATTTTGGAATGAGATGATTCTTACTGAGTGCATCGATGAGCATGATAAAAATAGTATTACTCACTTCACTGTGCTTGCTACTGCAAAGCTGTGATCGTGAGCAGCAACGAATTTCTGAGACTTCGAAAATTTCAGAATCAAGTGCGCAGCAGAATTCCGAAGAACATGCTCTGTATATCAACGACCGACAACGTTTCGTTCTCACTGGCAACCCAGAACGACTAACGATCAACTGCCAAGTTTACGAGTCGGAGCAATGGATCGAGCAAAGCTCTTGTCTTGTAGAACTGCTTAAAGACGCTGGCAAAAATCTAACAAACGAGGAAAAGCCAAGCCAAGAAGGATGTATTTTCATCTATGAAAGTAGAGACGGAACTGTCGGCTATCATTCCACTATTTTTTACCATCGAGCAAGTGGCTTGCTGATTCAGCAAATTCGCTGTGACCAACCTGGTTTGCTCAATGTGAGAGCAAGTTTAATCGGAGGCCAAGTGACAGGTCGCACAGAGATGCAATTTTCAGGTGAACAATTCTGCACGGGCGCATTATTCATTCCCTTTGAAGCGGAAGTTGTCGCTGACGGCAATAGCTTGGTCATAGAAGGAGAAGGAGAACTAGTATTAGTGATGTCGCTCGATACAATCGGCACGCCACAAACCAGCGTAGCCACAAAATGGCGCCAAGCATGCTTAACCTACGATCCCGACAGCATCAATGATCACGATGTCATCAAAGTTACGAATGCCTTGCGCAGTGAGTGCGAAGCGCAATCAGAAAATCCCTGATATGACTTATCAAAACAATCGCAATCAATTAAAATCGCTTTTTTACCTTTCGACACCCAGAAAAAATTAACTATTTCGAAAAATTTGCCTGCCCATTTTATTAAAAATAGCGTGCAATGAACCCGCACCGAAAGAATCGCCATACATGCCGGAAAACTTTTACCAACAAACCACGACTGCGCCGACGACGCATTTTGATGTCTCGCTGAGGCCACCGGCTTTTTCTGAATTCATCGGTCAAGAAAAAGTCAAAGAACGGTTGATGTTGATGGTCGAGGCAGCACGCATGAGGGGCGATGTGTTGGCACATGTGTTACTCTCTGGGCCTCCTGGTTTAGGGAAAACAACTCTTGCTAACATTGTCTCGCAAGCTGTGGGATCTACATTGCATACTACCTCTGGTCCACAGATCGAAAAAGCAGGCGATCTAGCGGGAATTCTAACGAATTTACAAAAAGGTGATATTTTATTCATCGATGAAATTCACCGCTTGCATCCGGCGATCGAAGAATACCTTTACCCCGCGATGGAGGATTTCCGCTTGGACATCATCATCGATTCCGGCCCATCTGCACGGTCGATCCAATTGAACTTGCCGCGCTTCACCTTAGTCGGAGCCACAACTCGTTCGGGCATGCTCACGGCGCCACTGCGCTCGCGCTTTGGAATTTTAAATCGTCTCGATTATTACACGAAAGAAGAACTGGCAAAAATCATCGAACGCTCAGCTGGATTGTTAGATGTGGTCATCGATTCAGCAGGCGCGTTAGAAATCGCATCGCGTTCAAGGGGCACACCTCGCGTGGCAAATTCACTATTGCGCTGGGTGCGCGACTATGCGCAAGTGCGCGCCAATGCACAGATCACTGGGCCAATCGCTGATGACGCATTGGCGATGATTGAAATTGACAACGACGGGCTTGATGAAATGGATAAACGCATTCTCGAAGCGATCATTTACAAATTTAACGGTGGTCCTGTAGGCTTAAATTCCCTCGCTGTGGCCGTGGGCGAAGATGCGTCCACACTAGAAGAAGTTCATGAGCCATTTTTAGTGATGCAAGGTTTTCTTCAACGCACACCGCGCGGTCGCACTGCCATGCCATCTGCCTATCAAAAAATTGGCGCACCGCTGCCAAAAGCCACCCAACACGACTCACAAATTCCTTTGTTTTAAATTTCTTTCTAACACGCAAATCACAAACATGCCTCACAAAACTCTTACCGCCGACTTAATTGATCGCTGTCGAGCCACCGGATTACGTCGCACAAAAGCGTTAGAGCAATTGCTCGTAACATTGATGGAAACAAATCGCCCGATGACATTAAATGAGTTGGCGCAATCGCCGCGACTCATTGAGCAATGCGATAAAGCCACCGTATTTCGATTGTTACAGAGATTGACAGTGATAGGAATCACGCGTCGCTTAGGGCTTCACGAACGTGCCGCCTACTTTACACTACTTCTTCCAGGAACTCACCAAGACTATTTGATTTGCACGCAATGCGGCACGATAGAGCCCATCAAAGCGCCCTGCCCAGTGCATCAATTAGAAGAAGAAATTCGCGTTAAAACTGGATACAAAGACCTCTACCACGAATTGGAATTTTTCGGCATTTGCCCTTCTTGCAGCTAACGAATATGCACGGTCAACATCTTCTCCTTGGTATATCTGGTCCGCAAATTACACCTGCTGAGGCGGAATTATATCAACGCATTCAGCCAGCAGGATTCATTTTATTTACTAGAAACATCGTAGATGCACCACAAACGAGAAAACTCACCGATGAGTTGCGCTCGCTACTTTCCTATGTACCGATCATCGCGATCGATCAAGAAGGCGGCAGGGTAACACGAACCAAAGAGATCGCGCCTGCATGCCCATCAGCAGTTGATATGGCAGCGCATGGCGTGGTTAATCTCATCGCAGAAGCGGGAGCACTTACCGCCGATCTATTGCGCTTGTTAGGTTGCAATCTTAACTTTGCTCCCGTGCTTGACATTGATCATTTTCCTAGTGCGCAGAATGCTCTGCGCGAACGATGCTGGGGCAATGACTCGCAGCGAATTATCGACAACGCCGGCATGTGGAATCGGTGGATGAGAAAGCGTGGCATGCGCTCCTGTGCAAAACATTTTCCCTCCTGCGGATTAGCGACTAGCGATCCTCACCACGATCTCCCCGTGGCATCAGTGGATATTGAAGCGTTGTTAAAAAACGACATACTTCCCTACACCGCATTGATGCCTGAACTGGATGCAATCATGACCAGCCATGTGCGTTTCCCCTTAATCGACTCCGAACATCCTGCTTCACTTTCTTCCAAAATCATCAACGGATTTCTGAGGAATCAGTTAGGATTTGATCGCCACTTAGTGCTCACCGATGATCTCGACATGGGAGCCATCATGCAAGCTTACGGACGCGGAGCAGACGTGAAACAAGCGATCCTCGCGGGGAATGACATCGCGCTCATTTGCCATCGCATGGAAACGGCCGATGCTGCCGTTGCAGCCTTACAAACAATCCCCCACTCGGTTCACGATGATTCACTGAAACGCATCGAGCGATTCCGTGACAATCTTTTCTCACCGCTCCCATGGTCAGAGAACGAGTGGCAAAAAACCTGCGCCGCAATCACGAAACTGAGCGATCAAGTGCCCATGGCGAATGAGCTCAAAGCCAACTCGCCAGTGGCCGATTATTGATCAAGCCTCGCAGGCACTTGCAAATTTCAATTGCTCGTGAGAAGCAAGACGGGCATTCAGATTATCCCATCCGCCCTCGCGTTGCATATTGAAAACATGCAAATAGAGTGCTACAATTTTTTGATCCGATTGCTCCAACAAACGAGCAATGCCAGTATCAAGGCGTTCATCGTCCAAAGCTTTTGGTAGATCACCATGGATCGAACCTTTGCCATCATGCAGGATACCAAGAGCATCACAGAATGTACCGAGCATTGCTTGATGACCAGCCATGAACCACGCTTGAAGCAAATGTTCACCTAGAGTATCCGACGCGCGAAGTTGCAACGTTTGCGCAATCCACTTGTATTGGTCAGCCATCGATTTTTTACCGATGTAAATAGGGCGCAGCTTGCGCGCATTAGCTAGAGTGGCGACCGTATGTTTGTATACGTTCTTATCATTTGACCGAAACCAATCGAGCATTTGAGTGACGAGAGATGGGTCGATGGCTTTGTAGAGTTCGTGAGGCTTCATAATGAGAAATTGCGCGTGCGGTGTTTTGCGCAAATTTTTGGAATTATGCAAGAGACAAGATGTGATGTTGATTGAAAAATTACAAATACTAGCTAAAATACTAGCATGACCGAACAAACAGGCAAAACGATCCGCTGGCTGCTAGCACTGATTTTCCTAGCATCCATGGTCATTTACGGCGTTTGGCAGGTGGAAAGAGCGATTCATAACACCACCACAGCGGCCACCCGCGGATTGGATCAAATTTTGTCAGCAATTACAGGTAGCAAAACCACCATGGTCGAAGGCAGGGCCGTCATGGAAGAAAAAAAGCAGATTTCTGAATTAGCATTAATGGAAATGCAGATGAGCGCCGTGAGGAAGCTTGAGAACTCTGGTGCATTGATGAAATATTTTCCTTTAGGTACAAAACAAATCGCGGTGCGTGGACATTATAAAGTGAAAGCTGGCTATCGATTGCAACCTGGAGTGGCATTACAAATCGAGAATGATGAAGTGGTGGCTCATTTTCCCGCTGCGGAAATTCTTAGCGTCGAGTTGATCGACTTCGAAGAAGTAGACAGCAAAGATGGATGGGCCAATAAAATCACGGGCGAGGATCGTGCTTGGATATTGCGCGAGCTAAAGCAGCAAATGGAAGATGAAGCCAAGAAAAGTGGGATGCTAGATGCCGTCGAATCCACCTTGCGCACACGCCTAAAAGATCTTGTAGGCGACCAAAAAGTCCGCGTGGAGCGATAATCTCACTGTGCACTCGACTGATAATCGCCGCCTAACAATTCAGCGCGCGCTTGACCGACAAGATACAAACTACCGGCGACAAGCACTAAATCATTTTCCATCGTAGCAGCAGCAAGAGCTGATAAAAAATCAGGAAAATGCTCACATGCGGAAGCATCGCTAGGCAATGCATCGCTTAACTCTGCATTCGTCAACGAGCGCGGGCTATTCACGGGACAAAAATAAATTTTCAGCGCTAGAGGAGCCAATAATGCCAACACCCCCTGCACATCTTTCGAGGCAACAGCAGAAAAAATCAATGCGACTTTTCGCTGTGAAAATTGTTCGTTCCATGTATCAACCAGCACCTGAGCCGCGTGCGGATTGTGTGCGCCATCGAGAATCAGCGAGCATGAATCACGGACAATTTTTTCAAAACGCCCCGGCCACTGGGTATGGCTCAACCCATATTGCACCACATCATAACGCAGCGGAATTCCAGCGGCATGGAGGGCTGCGAGTGCGAGCGCCGCATTCCATTTCTGATGCTCACCACATAATGATATGGGATAGCCTAACAAGGGCTCAGTCACAACCGTAAGCGGCGCTCGGCAAACATTAGCTTGCATTGCGATCACTCTCGCTGCGGCGGGATCCTGCAACGAGGAAATGACAGGTTTTTCCTGACAAATGATGCCTGCTTTTTCGCCAGCAATTGCCTCGATTGTATCGCCTAGCCATTGCATATGATCAAGACCAATAGGAGTGATCACCGCCACATCGGCAGGTACGGCGGTTGTGGCATCCAATCGCCCGCCCATGCCCGTTTCTAACACGATCAACTCACACTCTTTTTCGGCAAAGTACTTCATGGCAAGCGCCAAAGTAATTTCGAAAAAAGTAGGATGCACATCCCAAGACTCACACAACATGCGTAAATCCGTTAGGTGACGTTCGCAGTCATCTTCTGAAATTTCGATTCCGCCTACTTTCACTCGCTCGCGATAATCGACCAAATGAGGCGAGGTAAATAGTCCAGTGCGCAGGGCGTTTGCGCGAGCAATGGAATCAATGAATGCGCACGTAGAGCCTTTTCCATTGGTGCCAGCTACGTGGATCACTTTCACACCGCGCGCAGGATATGCTAAGTATTCTTTTAGCAACTGGCGAGGACCATCAAGACCTAGCTTGATGCCGAACATCTGCGTGGAAAACAGCCAATCGATGGCCTCAGTATAATTCATAGAAATATCGCGTCAGATCACTGCACGCCACCTTGCATAAAAGCTAACAATTTTCCTAACTTAGTACGCAGATCTTTTCGCGAAACAATCGCATCGACCAATCCGTGATCTAACATAAACTCAGCGGTTTGAAATCCTGGCGGCAAATTTTGGTGCGTTGTCTCCTTCACCACGCGAGGACCAGCGAAACCGATCATGCATTTTGGTTCTGCCAGATTGACATCACCGATCGTCGCGAAAGACGCTGTAACGCCGCCCGTTGTGGGATGGGTCATCACGGAAATGTAAGGAAGTTTTGCCTCAGAGTGCAGGGCGAGCGCGCCGCAAGTTTTAGCCATTTGCATCAGCGAGAGCATTCCTTCCTGCATACGTGCACCGGACGATGCCGAAATAATAATGACTCCACATTTTTCCGCCGTAGCTTTTTCAATGGCACGCGTGATTTTTTCCCCCACCACAGAACCCATAGAACCAGCAAAAAATTTAAAGTCCATCACGGCAATGACAGCAGGATTACCATCAATGGTGAGCATCCCAGTCAACACCGCATCGTTAAGATCAGTCGTAGCGCGCAATTGCTCAATTTTTTCTGGATATTTAGCAAAACCTAATGGATTGGCAGAAACCAAATCAGCGTCTAATTCGCGAAAACTTCCCGGATCAGCAAGGCTTGCGATCCTTTCACGCGAGCCAAGCAAGAGATGATGCGAACAACTCGGGCATACATTTAAGTTCTGGATGAGGTCAAGTTGATGCAACATCGCATCGCAGGAAGGGCATTTCGACCACATGCCCTCAGGCATGTCATCGCGCTTTTCAACAGGGCGTAGGCGTGGTTTGTCAAAAATTCCCATAGTGGTGATGATATGTTTCGTTGTGTCGCACAAGCGTGCTGGGTGGATGCTAACCTCTCATGACGGTTACGACAACTATGTTTTCGCACAGATTCTTACGTAGCGTTTTCGCGCATTCTTGCACAGTAGATCCAGTTGTAAAGACATCATCGATCAAAATCACGCCACCAGAAGGATTTTCCCGGAAATATGCCTCACCACGGCGCGATATTTGGATGGCACCTTTTAGGTTAAGCAAACGCTGCTTGCGGCTTAAATGCGTCTGTGTTGGCGTAGCGCGCAAACGAGTTAGCGCATCGCAAAGCGGAAGTCCAAGCATCTGCGCCACATGTTTCGCAATTTCCTGGGATTGATTAAAATGCCGATGTTGCTTGCGTTTCCAATACAAAGGGACAGGAACCAATGTCCATTTTTGTTCTCGTGCCAACTGCAAGCGCGGATCCTCAAACGCCTCGCAAAGTATGGTCGCCAAATCACGAGCCAAATGAATGCTGCGCCGATATTTGAAATCATGAATGATGGTGCGCGCATGGTCACTACTCAATAAAACGGGACGCGCGAACGAAAATGCATAGTCCAGCTTGCTGCAATTGGGGCAGATAAAGTTCGATTCAATATGCCCCTCAAACATTTCCCCGCAATGATCGCAAAATGGCGCCTTTATCCGCGGTAGCGCATTCACACAATTCTCGCACAAATAGCGACCGTTGCTTATTGCTGTTGAACACAATTCGCAGCTAGGAGGATAAATGAAATCCAACAGTGATGAAGAAAAGTTTCGCCACCATGGCAAACGCTGCCCGTTGACAATTCTCATGGCGTCTCTTTTTTATGTGTCATCATGATCACAATCATACCAGCAACAACAACCGCGATCAGGACGCTTATCCCCACTTGAATGGGTGCCGGCAACGGCAACAATTGCGTGCTAAATCGAAGTGACCAAAGAAAACCGCATATGCCAATACCCATGTGAAGCCCCCACGACAACCACAGTGATGAAGTGCGGTAGCGCGCCAAACCTAACAGAACCCCAATGGCAAAAGTCGGGATGAAATTTCCCCACCACACTTTCTCCGTAATACCATAGAAAAACATCGCTTTCATAACAGTTAAACCAGTCGATAGATTCACTTGCTGTGGATCAACCCAAGCAGAAGGAGTTTGCAAAAAACTTCCTGCCGCACCGATCAAAGCCACAAAAAGGATCGCGCTAAATGGTGACGAATTACGCAACCAGATTCCTAACAAAACTCCGCGAAGCATTAACTCCATGAGCACCACAACGAGCAGAGCCCAGAATATTTTCACCAAACCGGGCGACAGCGGATTAGAAATCGAAACTTGTTGCAATGAACCATGGTAAAAATACCACACAACTGAAAAAATAAGCCCTATCGCTAGCAATAATCCTGAAATACCATGGTAAAACGCCAACGGATTTTTTCGCAACTTATAATCCCTCCCTTCGCCACAATCGTGGGCAGGAATCAACAAACTCCAAGGTCGCTTATGTATATTGATCAAACCTAACGATTTACGCAATCGCGCAAACAACAGCATGCAGGCCACCGCAAGACAAAAGAGAAAATTCACACGGAATAGATCAATCAGCGTAGCTGTTTGGAAATAATTGGACAACCAATGCAGCACAGCATTGGTTTGCTTATCGGCCGTGATTTCCACTAGCGCATTTGCCAGACGATAACTGAGAGGCAAGCATAACAATGCCGCTGCTAAAGCACCTAGCAAGGCTAGCAGAGTCTTGATTCCGTCATGATCATACAATCGGCGCACACGCTGAGTATGCACGGGATTTTGCATTTGCAAAGTCAGGATTCACGGAGCTTCTGCTAGCCAGTGATTTAGGATATTTTCAGAGGAATATTACCACGCGATTGTCACGCCGCCGTAGATACCGGTGCCAGAACCAGCAATCGCATCGCCATAAAAATCAGAAAGCAAATAACTTTCGTTGGTGAGATTCTCCACTCTGGCGTGCAATTTTACATTTTCTGATAATTGATAACTGCCATAGATTCGTGACAGTATATAGCCATTAATATCGCTACCGCCCCATGAGTGATCGCTAAACAATCGCAGACCAGCACCTAACAGCAATTTATCGCTCAACTTCCAATCAACGGATGCATCCAGATGGTTGCGCGGTTGTTCACTCAAAGTTTCTGCCAAATAAGTATGTGCCAAACGATAGTTCACATCATCTCGAAAAAGTGATCCGCGCATCGCTAATTCCACACCCCCGGTGGGTGCATCACCCTTGCGATTGATCGGACGCGGCTTCGCAAAACTATTAATCGTATCGGTGATTTCATTGGCGAAATATGTTAGAATAATGGTGTGATCTTCGCTAACTTTATGCTCAACACCGATATCCCACCCGATCGCAGATTCTGCTTTCAAATCAGGATTCCCTTGACCGAATGATGAACCAAATAAGTCCAGATAACTCGGCGCACGGAATGATGAGCCAATACCACCACGAAAGATGGTGTTTATTTTTTTTGCCTCATACGAAGACCCCACTCGCCATGTTGTTTCTTTGCCATACGCATCGTAGTCTTCCCAGCGCGCAGACGCGTAATTCGTCCACTCATCGGTGGTTTTCCACTCAAGACCTGCATGCACTCCATAACGATCACGACTTGCATCGGTGCCAATCGTATTACTGAAATCACTGCGCTGCGCATAGACTCCCGTAAGAAACAATAACGTATCACTGCGTGCCACTTCGTGATCCGAAGAGATACTAGCCGCGCGCACATCTGTGCCATAGTTGCCACCGGTGTAATCACTATCGTAAAACTCTTGTTGAAATCCCGCATGAATCCGCGCTTTCCATGAATCCGTCATTTGTCTATCTGCATAGAGTGTGAGTAAAGAAGCATCCACACGATCCTCTGAATTCCCCAAATTATTATAAAAGGAATCCACACCACGATAGGTCATGCCGATATGCGCATTATCACCTAACAATTTTTCTAAACGCATCGCCACACTACCCTGATGGAATTCTTGGTTCGGCGCATCGTTCTCCGTTTCTTCATAAGTTGCGGAGAGAAAATACGATAGCCCATTGACTTTACCTTGGTGACTGGCAGCTGCTGTGTATGAATCAAATGATCCAGCTTCCAGAAATAAACTCCCTTGAGGATCGCCTTCGCCACGCGTCGTTTCCATCCACAGCACACCACCAATTGATTCTCCACCATATATCGCCCCTTGGGCACCACGCAACACTTCGATTCCTCCCAAGTCATAGACCCGAGATGTGCCTAGTATATTTCCTAACGGATTCGAGGCGTCGCTCACCCTCATACCATCGATGACCATCTGCGAATAGCCAGTATTCGTGCCACGAATGAGCAACGAACCCAGCGCGCCTGTTTGGCCACCAGTCGATGTGGAAATCACACCTGGCACTTCATTCAATGCATCACGCAAGCTTAACAACCCACGTTTTTCTAAATCCCTAGGATCCAGCATCGTAACGGTAGAAGTGATTGATGAAGCATCGTGCGGAGTGCGCAGTGCAGAAACCACTAATTGCTCCAATTCTTGGTCGATTTCCGCTTTTACAGAACCTACCGAAATCGCGGAGAAAAATCCCCACGTAACCCGTGCCACAGCAGCACGCCGACTCAAACCCCCTTGGGGTTTTACTATTTTATTATGCATTTATTTATCTCTTTTCCCCTGAGTTCCGCAGGTGATTCGATCAAAATGATAAGGCTGGCGATCTGACTTTTTTCTCTCACTCACGCAAAAGAAAATCACAGTGGCGGGACCGCGCCGGAATCACACCGGCTTCCCCAATAATTTCCTGCTCCATCCAAGAGCTTCCCCATCATGTCAGTTTCCTGACACCGCGACGCTATGATTGTAGTAATCAAGCAACAAGCTTTATTTGAAATCGATCGGTATTACTTGAGCCTAGCGCGCATGCTTTTGCAACAGGCGCAGTTTTTCCAATGCAGAACCATCGTCAAGCGTTGCGCGGGCAATGTCTAGGCCATCGCCGATATGGTCAGATAAACCGCAGCAAGCTAGTGCGGTTGCGGCGTTGAGAAGAACAATATCGCGCTTCGGTCCAGTCTCTTTTCCTGAGAGAATATTTTCTAAAATGAGCGCGTTTTCTTGAGCATCGCCGCCCTGAAGTTCACTCACCGTCGCGATGCGCAGACCAAAATCAGTTGGCGAAATTTCCTCATCTTCTTGATCTTGGTAACTTCCCGCCTTGCAAATGCGCGTGGCCCCCATAAGGCTGACTTCATCGACAGATTGACCATCTGCCGTGCTCCCATTAACCACCCAAGCACTATCGCGGCCAAGACGTTGAAGAATATCCGCAAAAACAGGACAGAGATCACGCGAAAACACGCCCACCAATTGGCACTCAGGGCGCGCAGGATTTAACAAAGGACCAATCAAATTAAAAATCGTTCTGATTTTCCGTTGCCCTAACAATTTTCGAGCCTCTGCCACCGCTTTAAATGCGGGATGATAGGCAGGCGCAAATAAAAATCCCGCGCCTACGTTTTCCAAACAATCACGAAATTCCTCGGTCGATAAATCCAAACGGACGCCTAATGCCTCCAGCACATCGGCACCACCAGATTTGGAGGTAATGCCTCGATTGCCATGCTTTACCACCACTGCACCTGCCGCAGCTACGATAAACATAGTAGTTGTGGAGACATTGAACAGATTCAAATGATCACCACCAGTGCCGCAAAGATCAATCGTAGGCCCTTCTAAATCCAACAAATGAATATGAGGATTCACTGCGTGAGCAAGAAAGGTCTCCACAAATCCCGTAATTTCCGCAGCGGTTTCACCTTTCTGCGCGAGCGCTTCTAGCAAGTGCGCTTTCTTTTCCGCAGGTGCGTTTTTATCCAACAAAAATTCTGCTGCTGTCTCGATTTCGCGTGCAGACAGTTCTTGCTTATTTTCCAAATGATGAATGAGTGAATCCATGATTACAGCAAAAGTGTAACAAAAAATCGGTTCGTTGAATATGAGAAAAAAAATCAGCAAAAATCACGATCACCTTCAATCGTCGATCCATTTGTCCAAGGCTTGCAGCAATTCATCGCTGCGCTTTACGTGGTAGAGCTCTGGCAGTTCAACCGTAGCACGTTTTCCGCTGCTATTCTGGAAGTGGATCTGCACGGGCGTTTCTCCGGGATAGCCGGCGATCACGTGGCGGATGTCTTGCAAATCGTGTTCGCCGTGACGCGTCGTCCACAGTGTGAGTTGCACGGGACCTTTGTCGTTTTTGGCGACAGCACGCGGCTTGAGTTCATCAATTTCATAACCTGTTAAGCGACGGCTTCCCGTGCGGTCATCGATTTGGATGGCCGCTTTGCACTTGATAGTTTTTCCTGGCTCCAAAAATCCTTTATCGCGCGCGGGAACAAACGATTCGCCCCACATGATCAACTCCACTGCACCGGTGAAATCTTCGAGAATCATGATCCCAAATGGTTTTCCTGTTTTCGTGGTTTTCGCTTCAACACTGCGGATCATTCCAGCAAAAGGAAAACGCGCTTTGGCATTGGTTGTATCAAGCTCATCGATCAAGGCGATGCGGCAAAATTTATCAGAATCAATCAATCCACGAAATTTATCCAATGGATGGCCCGTCACGTAAAAACCTAACAATTCTTTTTCATGCAACAGACGTTCATCTTTCGGCCATTCATCTAGCACTTCCATGCGTCCAGATGGTGCGGCCGGCGGGGCAAAATCTAACGAATCAAAAAGTGACACTTGACCTGATGCGCGATCTTTTTGCAATGATGAAGAAGCCGCTACTACCGATTCTAAGCGACAAAACATCGTCGCACGATTTTCCCCCGTCCAATCGAGCGCACCTGCTTTCACTAAGTTTTCCAAAATGCGTTTGTTGATCACCTTAGAATCGTGACGATTGGCAAAGTCCTCGATCGATAAATACGGGCCATTTTTTTCCCGTTCTTCGATCGCGATTGCCATGGCATTTTCGCCGCAATTTTTAATCGCCGCTAGACCGTAACGAATCGCAGCGGCACCAGATGGCGTTGTTTCTGGAAGAAAGCGTAACCCAGATTTATTCAGATCGGGTGGCAAAATTTCCATCTTCATGCGATGGCACTCGGCAACGAAAACGGATATTTTATCGGTGTTATTAATTTCGTTAGATAACAAGGCCGCCATGAACTCTACCGAGTGATTGGCTTTAAGATAAGCGGTCCAATAAGAAATATGCCCGTAGCAGGCGGAGTGCGATTTATTGAATCCATAACCAGCAAACATTTCGATTTTATCGAAAATTTGGTCGGCGAGTTTTTTGCCGATGTTGTTGGTTTTTTCGCATCCATCGACAAAAATATCGCGCTGCTTCGCCATCTCAGCAGGGTTCTTTTTACCCATGGCACGGCGTAGCAAGTCAGCACCACCCAGCGTATAACCAGCAAGTAATTTTGCGGCATTTTGCACCTGCTCTTGATAGATCATGATGCCGTAAGTGGAGCCTGAAACCTCCTCTAACAAGGGGTGCTCAAACATTGCTTTTTTCCGGCCTTTTTTCACTTCGATCATTTGATCGATGAACTGCATAGCGCCCGGACGATAGAGGGCGAGCAGATCGATGATGTCCTCGATCTTATCAATGCCATACTTGCGGCACGTTTCTACCATACCACCAGACTCTAACTGAAACACGCCCATGGTTTCACCGCGATTGAGAATCTCAAATGTTTTGGCATCTTCTAACGGAACATTCGCCACGCGGAAATCAGAAATTTTTTTGCGAATGTGCTCCTCGGCATCATGAATCACGGTTAAGTTTTTTAGACCGAGAAAGTCCATTTTTAGCAAGCCCACATAAGTGATGGCACCCATGTCAAACTGTGTCACCACCTCACCCTCGTTCCCTAAGGTAAGCGGCACATGATCATCAAGCGGGCGATCGCCGATCACAACACCAGCGGCGTGCACACCGACGTTGCGGACCAATCCTTCAAGTTTTACAGCGTAATCCCACAGCTCATGATAGGTGGTAGAACTATCGACTAACTCACGCAGCTCTGCTTTATCTTTCCACTCTTTTTCCAATGTCACGCCAGGTTTGGCCTCAATCATTTTAGCGATGCGATCAGCTTCGCCATACGCCACGCCCATCACACGGGCGACATCGCGTAGTACACTTTTAGCGCCGAGTGTGCCGTAGGTGATGATTTGAGAAACACTGCGACGTCCGTATTTTTCGCGCACGTATTCGATCACTTCGCCGCGTCTGGATTGGCAAAAATCGATGTCCACATCGGGTGGGCTTACCCGCTCGGGATTGAGGAATCGCTCGAACAATAACCCGAAACGCAATGGGCAAATATCGGTAATTCCCATCGTGTAGGCGACTAACGAACCAGCTGCAGAACCACGACCTGGACCGACGGGGATGTCATGATCGCGTGCCCATTTGATGAAATCCGCCGTGATTAAGAAATAGGACGCGAACCCGAGACTATTGATCGTATTGATTTCATAATCGAGTCGGGCCACGACTTCTGGGTCTTGGGATTTTTCCTCACCGTAGCGCGACACAAGCCCCTCATAACATAATCGGCGAAAATATTCCTCCCTTGGTGAGCCATCAGGCGTGCCGAATTGCGGATATTTTTCTGAACTAGAAGGATCAAGACTGAGAGTTACGTTGCATCGCTCGGCGATCTCCAGCGTGGCGTCGCATGCTTCCGGATAGTCGCGGAATACCTCACGCATTTCCTCGGCTGTTTTGAAATAAACCTCCGGTGTGTAATGCATACGATTTTCATCAATCAACTGTTTCCCCGTGCCAATGCAAATGAGAACATCGTGAGCTTCATGATCACTGCGATTCAAAAAATGCACGTCGTTTGCAGCGACAGTTTTTAACCCAAATTCTTTCGCTAATTCCACCAACTGCGGCAGCACTTGCAACTGCGGGCCAAGGCTATGATTATGAATTTCTACGTAAGTATTTTCTTTGCCAAAAATATCGATCATTTCAGCAAGTGCCTCGCGCGCTTTCGGCATATCATTGGCGATTAGCCATTCATTAACAGGTCCAGAAATGCATCCTGTTAGACAAATAATGCCTGTTGCAAACTTACGGAGATCATCGCGCTCAACACGCGGTTTTCCATAATACATTCCCTCTAAGTGCCCTACCGTGACTAATTTTGTTAGATTCGCCCACCCTTCATTCGTTTCCGCCAGCAAAGTCATGTGGCAATTGCGCTTACGCCCAGGAATTTCACGCTTGTCTTCTTTGGTGGTAGGGCAAAGATAAATTTCACAACCAAGGATCGGTTTCACACCCGCTTTTTTGCATGCTTGATAAAACTCGATCGCGCCAAACATATTGCCATGATCAGTCATTGCCACCGCAGGCATGCCCAATGAAGCGGCGCGTTTGGCTACGTCCTCAGCGCGATTCATTCCATCGAGCGTGGAATATTCAGTGTGAAGATGAAGATGAACGAAAGAGTCTGCCATAAGTGCGCCCACAGCCTAATGCGGTCTGTGGGGGAAGGGCAAGCGTAGTGTGCAAAAAAGGCAGGTACATAAAAAAACTCACGATGGTGGCAAAGGGCGGATTTGAACCGCCGACCAAAGGCTTATGAGTCCTCTGCTCTACCACTGAGCTACTCTGCCATCGTGAGTTATCGCCACCATTTTCACGGCAGCGGGCGCGGAGATTGTACGAAAAGCGAGCATTTGTCCAATAAAAAAACACATTTGCATTCTTTGATTGCTGTGCAATTTTAGTGGCGATGAATCCATTACGCTTCCTTGTTCCTGCCGCCGCCGTCATTGGCATCACCTTACCCGGTGCTGCTGAGCCTATTGCTGAGGGTGCTGCGCTGCCCGAAATTTCTATTGTTGATCAGAATAATGCCACTGTGAAACTAAACGAAGCCGGCGCAAAAGGCTACGTGCTGGTGTATTTCTATCCTAAAGCCGACACTCCGGGTTGCACCAAACAGGCTTGTAGTCTGCGCGATGCGTATGAAAAAATCACCGCCAAAGGGGTCAAAGTTTATGGTGCCAGCCTCGACACCGTAGAAGCACAAAAAGCTTTTGCCGAAAAATTCAAACTGCCATTCACTCTGCTCGCCGACAAAGAAGGCAAACTCGCAGATGCCTTTGGAGTTCCTCACGTAGCAGGCTTCGCCAAACGTCAGGCATTTTTGTTTTTTGATGGAAAACTAATCTGGCGCGATCTCGCCGCTGCCACCGAACAACAAGCTGCGGATGTGCTGACAGTGATCGAAAAACGCTGATCGTTTAGTCAAATCATAGATCATTAAATATCTCCGATCAGATGAACCTCTAAGCCGCCAAGTTCGACAAGGCTTGAGTTTTTTAAATCGGAAATGAACTAGTTGAACGATTTAAATAGAATTTCAGAATTTTTTCAGAATTAACAAAATTGAGAAAAAATGATCATTCATTTCCAATCTGTGTCAACCTACGAAATCTGTAGTTCCCCCCTTTCGAACTAAGCAATCCATCCCTTCTCAAAACTTCGCGCTCTTCGTGTCTTAGCGGTTTAGATAATTGCTACTCTCGTTCATTCGATCTGCAAAAAAAGATACGTCCCTCAGGTCCTCTCACGCCTCATAGGCCCAGCCCTCGCGTTGCTTGCGTGAGGTGAGAGCATTTGCTTCCGCGTCGCCCACGAATTTTTCCTGCAATGGATCCCAAGTCAGTTTGCGGCGCAGCTTGTAGCCGATATTGCCAAGATGACACACGCTAGCGGTGCGATGACCCGTTTCCACCGAACAAATCGGCTCCGTGCGAGTCTTGATGCAGTCCAGCCAATTGCGAAAATGATCTTTGGACGGCATGACGCGGCGATCTGCATCCGCCAGTGGCGTGCTGAGTATTTCCGGCTTGTCGCTTTTTAACAGATTCCGGTCCACCCAGATCGTGCCTTTGCTGCCCTCAAAGGTGCAACCGCTGGGCCCTCCATGGAACATCTCTATGCCATCGGCGTAGGTAAATTTCAGCCCACTCTCGCCAGTGGCCGGAGGCTCGATGGTCACCGGCCCACTGCCGTCCATGCCCAGTGCCCACTGCGCGATATCGAAATGATGCGCACCCATATCCGCTAGTAATCCACCGGCATATTCCTCATACTTGCGGAAAGCGGGGAAGTGATTGTGCATTCCTTTCGGGCATAGCTCCTCATGGTAGCCTCGCTGTGGAGCAGGGCCGAGCCAAAGATCCCAGTTCACATTCTCTGGCGTGGGCTGCTCAGGCAAAAGACAAGGAATCGATGGCCCGCCTACTCCGATGCGCACAGTCTTCACATCGCCGATGCGACCAGCCCAGATCATCTCCACCGCCGTGCGGAAACGCCCGCCAAACTCGCTGCGCTGCTGGCTACCTGTCTGAAAGATAATGCTGTGTTTTTTCACGGCATTTACAAGCATGCGCCCTTCAGCAATGGTGCGGGTGAGTGGCTTTTCACAATAAATATCCAGCTTTTTCTTTGCCGCAGCCAGCGCCGGATGTACATGCATATGATCAGGCGTCATGATCACCACCGCATCCAGATCCTCACGCTCTAACAACTCGCGATAATCCACGTAAGCTGTGCAACCTTTGTAAACGCCGGATTTCTGATCCTCCGCATAGTGCTTCTCTACTACCTCCTTCGCCTTCGCTAGGCGCGTACCCTCTACATCGCACACCGCCACGATACGCACATCCTGCTGCCTGAGTGCCTGCTCCATGACCCCGTAAGCGCGCTTCCCATAACCGATAAACGCTATATTGAGCCTGCCATTTTTCGGAGCAGCCCACAAAATCGAAGGCCCTAGCGCAGCTGTAGCAAAAGCTCCGGCAAGCAGACGACGGCGAGATAATGAAGTAGAATGATTCATATGAGTATAAGCTTACGGGTTAACTCTAATTAGTAATACAACGGGTGTCAAATTGTTTGAAATTTTGTTGTTTTGAATTGAGTCGGGGGTAAAAAATGATGCCGTTTTCGGGGGCGGTTGTTGAGCGCACTTTGCTCTTCTTTGATTTGTTTTGTTGTGATGCCATAGAATTCGACTTTCTTGGCAAAGTAGTCGCGTATCTGCGATAGTTCATCTGTCACCATGTCCTGTGCAGCAGCCACCGAACAACAAGCTGCGGATGTGCTGGCTGTCATCGAAAAACGCTGAGGTCATTTTTTATTAAACGGGGAGGATCTTCCTATCCTATATTTGCTCGTTTCTTACAGTTCTCTCATCACACTGCACAGTAAGTTTTGGTCTCCTGAATTAGGTGTGTCAGCGTTGCTTTCAATCCGTATGTTTTCTCAGTTGTTTAGTATGATCTGTTTTCCTTGCCAATTGCTTCCGTCTTTATGGAAGGCCAGCACACCTAAACCACCTGTTGAAATAAATATATCACCACTTTTGGACACCGCCATCGCTCCACCATAGCCTACTTTGACACTAATTTGAACGACGGTAGTCAAACTGTCCTTGCCTACATTGAATACCGTATCACCTGCAAGGACGCAGATCGCACCGTGAGGGTCGCAGGCCAAACTTCTTATTATATTTCTTGGCGAAGGCGTAATCAGGCCCCTGTCACTGTCGCGCTCGCCATCAATCAATATTTCCCACTTTTCCTTTGAATCGCGATGATAAATACCGCGCGACATTCCATCTAGGTGATCAACTCCAGCCGTCACCCAAATATCATTTCCGTTTGGAGATATGATTTCAAGGATCGGCTTGTTTCCTGGAACACCCGATGAATCGCCGTTCTCTTTGCCACTTAGGTGCAGCCATTTCGGTTGCTTTTGTTTCAGATCAATGGAAGCCAGCATTCCGCCCCACTCGCCCTTATTCCAGCCTGCATAGAGAATAGAACCATGCAGAAATTGCACATTACCTAAGGGCCTTGGTTCGAACTCAAAATAAAACTGTGGCGTTTCTGGAATCACACAACTCTTCCATTCTTCCTCGAACCACCACAAAGTATTCCCAGTGATCAAGGCAGCTTTGTTGGAAGTGGGTATCAAGCGAATATCTTTCGGTTCAAGATCATGAAACTGATTAGGAACTTCGATAGTAATTTCTTTGCCTGCCCGCGTCTCCGATCTCAAAGTGAGCTTGTTCGACCGCATACCGAGAAAAAAAACGCCATCGGTAAAAGTCTCCGCGTCCAGAATTTTGTCCATTCCAGCATTTTGGAAAGCGCTCGTTGTTTTTGACGAAAAGTCCGCGAGTTTCACATGTTGAGTCATCGTTGAGAAATTATAAGACACAACTATGACTGCGTCTCTATATGGAATCAGTTTAAAGACACTAGTCATTTCGTCCCGAGATTCGAGGTTCAAATCGACGTGTGTCGCTGCATGTGCCAACGGAAATCCAGCTAACATAAAGATGACTAGCAAGGAGAATTGAGTCCAAAAAGTCAGTAGTTGCATGACAACATTTTTTCGAGTGATCTTCACAGTTTTTTGGGGTTCAACTTTTGGATACCAC
>CAIRGO010000292.1 GCA_903878115.1 Akkermansiaceae bacterium
ACCCTGAATGGCGAGAACATTGTTGCCTGTCTGCAGGAGAGCGATTGAGGAGTCGAGACTGATGACTTCCTCTGCAATGGCTACGGCATCAGGTGTTTCAGCCGTAGCGGCACTAGTTCCGGTGAGTATGCTTGGTGCGTTGCGCGAGGCGATCCTTGTGCCATTCAAATAAATCACATAGCCATCATCGGCTTTGATTTTTAAACGTAAGGCCGAGGTGTCACTTTTTTCTTGAGCAGTGAGCGAGAAAGGATAACGCATGAATGCTGTAGCGTTTTGATTGAGCATCGGCGTAGAAATATTTTGTCCAATGTGCGTGGCCAAGAGATCTCCCGGAGGTGAAAAACCTATCGCTGGTGTCGTTATGGCGGACCATGAAACATCACTGGTTGCTGGTAACGACCATGTGGCGACAGAGTTGGTTAGTGTATTGTTGTAAATGGAAATGATTTCTGTGGGGCTCAAGCCGCGATTGTAGATGCGCACCTCATCGATCAATCCATCGAAAAATCTTTCTGTTCCATTTCCGCGAGCACCGATGGCCCAGCCGACAGCGGGCACGGTTACGGCTCCAATCGTGCTTGCTGCTGAAGCGATTTGACTGCCATTCCGATAGAGTCTCCACGTTGTTCCATCCCAAACTATAGCGATATGCGTCCACACACCGATGTCATTGGTGGCAGAATTGAGACCCGTGGCGTTGCCACTGGCAATGACTGTCGATGAATTTGACCAGTAACCACCTTGATAGGCTCCGCCGTTGATGCGCAGGGTGATTTCTCCGTTAGGCGAACTCGTTGTATCGTGTCCTTTATTGATGATATTGCGCAGGCCATTCACCGCATCTGGCTTGACCCACGCCGAAAGGGTGATTTGACCAGTGATTTTCAATCCAGCAGGATCACCAAGAGAAATGTAGTCATTCGTGCCATCAAAATTCGCAGCTCCTGCTCCATATTTTCCTGGAGAAAGTATGGCCGCACCACTGGTCAATGTGCCGTTATAGCCACTTGCCGAATCATTCGCATTGGTATTGAGGTCGTAGTAGGCAAGCAAGTTGGGAATACTAGATGACGTGAATCCATCGCTAGGAGACGTGGGAATCCTGTATTTTCCTGCTGATTGGGCAGTAATCAGCGGAGCATTGTAAACAATGCTATTTTGATTGGAGGGATCACTGCCATCGGTGGTGTAATAAATACTCGCCGTGCCACTCATGGTAATATTACTTCCCGTGGAAATGGTCCCTCCAGCGGGGGCGAATGTAGGCGCGCTTACGTTGCTGTAAAATCCAGCGGTGGTGTATTGACTGATGACGGTGTTCGTTCTGTTAGGCATCCAGATATTTCGACAATCATCTTTCGACGATATCCAATTAGCAGGGGTTCGATAGTTCCAGCGAGCGCATTCTGCGATAAGAGCTTTGTCGATTGTGGCAAAAATTCCATCGAGCCTTGCTTGATTTGCAGCAGGGGTCATCGCTCCGCTGGGGTTAACAAAATTTCGATGGATGCGATCAGAAAGCATGCGGCGATAGGTTGATCCACCGTCTTTGTAGAGCAGTGAAAAAATACTACCGGGACCATCGCCATTTTTTAGTCCAGGAGCATCACGTGCTGTGCGATCTTGTGCAGCGCTGCCATACCCTGAAAAGGTTAAATAACCATCCGCATCATTGAGGATAAATTTCATACCATGCCCGACATCAGCAGGACCCGTGATGCGGTATTCATCCTCCGAAGTGCCAAACATGAACATCGTCATGTAATCAACGTACTGCGAAACGTCAACATAGGGTTGCAGTTTGGTATAAACGTCAGAGCCTGAGCGCGCCAGAGACTTGATCCGCTCCCAGGCTTCTCCCGTTCCGTCGTAAACAGTTCCAGGATTAGCCCAGCCACCAACGTTGAGATTACCATTGATCGACTCGTAGTCGCTACTTAGGCCACCGAAGTAGCTACTTATCATATCAGCACCCCAGCGTTCGCGTAGATGATAGAGTCCCCAATACACACCATTAAGATAGAGATGAACAAACCGACCGTGCGCTGCAAAACTGCCCATGTCTAATAGAGTGGCATCAGTAAACATGTTAGACATATAAAATCCGCGCTGACTCATGTCATGTGAGCCATTGCGCAGTTCGAAAGAATCAAATTCTTCCTGCGCTGCTAAGCCATGCTCGAAGCCCTTAAAGATCGGGAATTTGAACTTCCCGGCACCGTATGCTGACTTGAAACTAACACGGACACTTTTCTTGGTGAAATTGGTGAACGCTCCGCCGAAAAGTTGTGCCCCGCAGGGAAATTGCACATTTTCTCCCGTAGTGGGATTCAGCCATTCTATGGCTCCGATGCTGTCTACACCGCCCTTGATTGTAGTGGGTCCAACAGTGAGTGACATGGAGGGAATCTGTCTGAGTGATGCGACCATGTCGGCACTGTAATTGGTGACAGTTGTTGGTTGAGCCCAAGGTGTTGATGAGATCACTGAGGCAGTGAAAACATAAGTATTGGTATCCACATTGGTGGGCGCAAAGTTGCTTCTGAATGCTGCTGCGCGAATTACCGTAGTACTACTGAATGTTATTGGCTCAGTGTAGATCGTTCCCGTTGTTGCAGTTGGCGCGGATCCGTCCGTCGTATAACGAATCACCGAACTTGGCGTTACTGTAGTGATGGCTACACTTTGGGATGTGTCATAAAATCCACGCTTGATCGAAAACTTCGTGTCTTCCACGACACCATCGTAGCGCGTTCCATTTTCTGCATTCGGAGTGGCCGAAAAAAAATAACCGTATTGACCACTCACTATGCCATAGCTGTGATCACCGAATTGCTTGGGATACAAGGCAGTCGTAGGATAATCAGCAGGAATTTGGCTCAATACCGTAGTTCCATCTTTGGCGATTAGTCCAAGTGTTTCACCCGAGGTATTCAGCGCGAAAGATGCGTGGGGAGCCTCAAATTCCTCTGATATTCCGATGCCATCGGCAAAAACGATGGCATAGCCATTGCCAGGGATTGCGAAGCTGGGAAATTTCCATTTGATCTTATTTGTTAGATCATCGGTGAGGTAGTAGTCTTTGAGATTGATGGCAAAAGAGTTGGGATTGTACAATTCAATCCAGTCATTGCGCACACCGGCGGCGTCTTGGATGCCACTGTCATTTTTCGCGAGAAATTCTGAAATCGAAGGCGGAGCTTCCGTTTGGTCAACGCCGATGGTAACGGTCTTGGTGATGCTACCTGCTCCATTTGATGCCGTTAGTGTGTAGGTAGTATTTGCGGTTGGCGAAACAGTAATGGAACCAGTTGATCCAGCGATTGTTCCGATGCCTTGATCGATACTGAGCGATGTGAAATTTGCCACTTTCCATGAAATCACCGATTGGCTCGGCAGCGCTGGATTTCCCGTTTGCGTGATATTTCCTGCATTGGGACCAAAATAACGAATGTCAGGCTTATCAGCTTCGTAGGCCATAATTTCAGCGACTTGTGGTGCTGTTCCCGTATTTCCAGTGTTGGTAATGCGAATGAAGCGTCCTTTGAACGTACCAGTGGGATCGAGATCTTTGGTAAGGACATCAACGCCGCCTTGAGGATTGTTCGTGCCAGTGGGGCGCAATTGATAACTCCATCGTATTGCTCCAGCTACCCCTCCACTGTCGGCATAGACCGCCATCGTTACTTTCGACAGCAGGTTCGCGCCACTATTAATTCTGCTATATAGTTCAATAGTTTGCAGCGGGTATTCGGCGCCGAGATCAATTTGATAGTAGAATCCAGGAGTGGCAACTGCGGGCAAGGAATAGGAGGCTGCGTCGCCATCTGTTACGTTGGAAGCGGGATTGGTTGTGCTAGCTCCTACAGCAGTTACTGGTTTGTCCAATGCGATATTCACATCGGCGGCATGCCCTAGCATCGTGCTGATGAGCAATGGTAAACAAATTAAGGTTTTTCTGAAACGCATGGGGCTAGGTGTTTACATAGCATTGGCAAAACATTAGTCAATGCCCGAAAAAAAAAGCACTTTGCCTTGTGAGCAAAGTGCTTGATAAGGAAAAAATCAACCACCTTGCTGTTTGAGGGACATCAGATATTCAACGAGATCGGTGAATTCTTGCGTAGTGAGTCCACTAGCTAAGCCCGGTGGCATCATGCTGGTGCCGGGATGTTGCTCCTCTTTTACATCGGCCCGCTTCACAATGCTACTTGCTCCGGTGATGTCGCGTATAGTGAGAACGCCATCTTGTTCTTTGGTCACAAAACCCATTTTGGCGGAGCCATCTTTCATCATTAGGATCGATGTCTGGAAGCCTTGAGACACTACTTTTCCAGGCTCTAAAATGGACTCAATGATGTAATCGCGGCGGAATTTAGCTCCGGCCGCACCAAGATAGGGGCCTTTTTGTTCTGCCGCAGGATCGACGCTGTGACAGGCAATGCAACCTTGCGCGGTAAATAGCTTTGCTCCTTTTGCCGCGTCGCCTTTGCCGTCCATCGCGAGCTTGGCGATTTCTTCTGGCTTCAGTTCAGCTACTTTTTTTCCTGCGTGACTTCCTTGTGCGGCGGCAATGGCCTCTTTCGCGGCTTTCGCTGCATCGATGGTTTTCTTGTTGTCGAACGTGATGCCAGCCTCGATTTGCTTGTCAAAACCAGGGAGTTTCATATCTGCTAGAGCGAGGAAAAACCCAACTTCTTGTGGGTTTTTGTCGGCGATTTCGCGGACTTGTTTTTTCCACTGTTCTTTGGCGAGAGGTGAATTCATAACGGTGAACAGCGCGCGCCAAGCAATGCGGGATACCGTGTCGTTGGATTTTTTCGCGATCTCATTGAGTTGTTTTACCTCAGCACCCCGTGCGGTTTCGTTGACAAAATCGTTGATCAATTGATCGGCTGCTTTATCATGATTGGCTTCATTTAGCCATTCGCCCAACACGTCGAGACGATGCGTGGTGACATCTTTAGTGCCGCGCATCAGAGCATTGTAGCATTGCATGCGGAGAGTCCACTCGCGTTTGCTATCCTTGGCTGCGTTGATTAAAATGGTAGCTGTGGCGGGATCTACATTAGTGGATCCCATAGCTAGGGTTACAGGATCGATGCCTCCAAGTTTTAGTTTCGCAACTTCCAAACGGTTTTTGGCAAAAACTTCGATCAATCCAGCGCGATCGGCATCGTTGACTTTGGTAAAGTTTTTCTCTAACGCTGCTTGAATGCGCGGGGAAGCCTCCCAGTTGATAGGCTCAAAATACGGACCGCGGTCGTCAGGGCGTGTGCTCCACCAGTCATTAAGGTTCCAAGGTTTTTCTTTATTCATGAGGCGTGCGAGTGCGCCCATGGCACCAATACGCAAGGTGTTATCAGTGGTGGCTGTGCTCACGGTGATGAGACCATCGACGGATTCATCCGAATGCATGAGTTGCAAGGCTTTCAGCGCTGTTTTTTGCTGAGGTGATTGTTCAAGAGCTGCAAGACATTCCTTAACGGCGTTGAGTTCTACGATGCACTGAACCGCAAGGTGAGGTAATACGTAGTGTTCGTTTTGTTCAAACTTGGCGCCTTTTTTGAGTTTGCTGGCATCGTTTTCAAATGTCGCAGCCGCGGCGAGAATTGCGGTGGCAGCTTCTTTTTTGCCGAGTCGGGCGAGGCCGATCATGGCCTGGCGTTGGATGCGCGGATTAGGGTCTTTTAAGGCGTCAATGAATGGTTTTAGCGGCACATCTGCGAGTTCTTTTTTACGATCCGTGAGTGCACGCAGGGCGAATTCACGCACCTCTTTGTCAGCGGTGAGTGCGACCAAGTTTTTCGTGGATTCTGCACCGATGAGTTGCTTGTAAGTGAAAATCGCAGCGACACGAGCAGGCACAGATATTTTGCTATCCTTGATGTATTCTTCGAGAGCCTTGACGATGGCAGGTTTTTTACCGCGACGAATGATTTCGCGTTGGGTTTCCAAGCGCGCTACGGCTGAAGGGGAAATGACGCCTTTAACGACATTTTCATCAGATAGCTTTGGGAGGTCAGGAAATGGTGTGTGAGTCGCGCCATCAACGGTGATGATTTGAACCAGACCGATCGCTTTACCATCACCAGAGTAAGAGAATCCTCCATTGCGCCAGTCGGCAAGATAGATATTTTGCAATCCATCCACATCGATATCAATCGCGTGGGGGGCATCATGAAATACATCTTGATCTGCTACAAATGTTGCCTCGAATGGTTTGAGTGGGTGACGTAAAAACTTTCCTGTTGTCCAATCGCAGGTATAGAGAGTGTCACCGAATCCTTCTGGGAAATTCGGTTCTTGTAAGTAAAGACCGCCAGTTCCTGAGCCGCCACCATAATCGGCGAGAGGGGATAACATGTCATCTTTAAAATTTTGGTAAAACCGTGGATAGCCGTGATTGCCATATTGCACATAGTGGTGCAGTCGGGTGTTCCAGCCCTTTCCATCATTGGTGTTATCGCGTGAGAACATATCCAAAAGAGGTGAAATCGCGACGTCGCAAATGTTTCTCATGTAGAGCGCATAAGGTTCCATTTCTGAACCATCTGGGCGAACACGAACGACACCGCCACCTTGTAATGTGTAGTGAGTTCCGTCAGCGCTCACTGCATCAGGCATGCCAAAGTCACCAACTGCGACATACAGCCAGCCATCGATGCCCATGCGCACGCCGTTGGTGGTGTGGTCGGCACCACGTGGATGCTCGATGCCCCAACCGAAACCTTTTACCAGAACTTTCGATTCATCGGAAACGCCGTCACCATCGGTATCGGTGAACGATGACAAAAATGGAGGATGGATAATGTACAGAGTATTTCCCAACATGTGGCCTCCACGAGGCGAGGAGAGGGAAGGCACAAAGTCTTTGAACTCATCTGCTTTACCGTCGCCATTGGTATCACGGCAGCGGATGACCTTGCCGTAGCCTTTCACATGGCCGAGCGAGCCATTTGGATCAGAAGAAACATAAACATCGCCATTTGCCCCTGCTGATAATGCCGTGGGATAATTGACATTAGGGTATTCTGCATAGGTCTTGATCGAGAATCCCGGAGGTAATGCCAAAGCTGTTCCGCAAAGCGAAAGTGGCAGGAGTTTGCAAATCGTGGATGTTTTCATGCGTGACCAGATACGATGCCCAGTCACTCATTTATTCAAGTTTTTTTGATCCTTTGTCATTCTAACGGCTCAGACTGGAATCATTTACGATTACGGTTCGCCTTGTGGAAAAATCGTTACGATATCGCTTTCCAATTTTTCATCGACCCAACGATCGATCGCTTGTTTCATTGCTGATGTAATCTCTGGATGAGCAGCTGCAACATTATTCTCGCAGTGGGGGTCTTCGCTAATATGAAAGAGTCGATAGTTACGTCCCCCATCTGCTTGCGGCGTGAGAATCATCTTCCACCGCTCGGTGCGCAGGCAACGCTGTTTTGCCTGGATCAATCTATCTTCGTATTCGGGCTTTAAGACAAAATGATAATCGTAGTGATCGTCGATGAATGTTAACTCATCCATGGGAGGTAAGGTGGGGCGTGTTATGTTTTCCACGCGGAATTGAATGAACGGAAATCCAGTCTCTGCATAAAATGGACGACTCACGGGTGCCGCGGATTTTTGAATCCATGGGGCAAAACTTTTACCATCCCAGGTGCTAGGCCGCTCAATCGAGAGTAATTCTAAAATCGTCGGCGCGACATCAATGGTGCGCACGGTTTGCGGAAAAATCTGTTTGGTCATTCCTGGTATGTATACCAACATCGGCACATGATTGGTTTGATCTCCGCCGTGAAAACTGAGGCCATGACCAAGTGTTGCGCCGGGTTCATAAAGATCGTCACCGTGGTCGGAACTGATGATGATGATGGTGTTATCATATTGTCCATTCTTCTTCAAGGCATCGACAATGCGCTTCACACAATCATCAAACTGACGAGTGCATCCATCATACAATGCTGAAATTTGTTTTGCATCGGCAGGGGTGAGATTGTTCCATTTATTTTCTAAATCGGTGCCACCGATGAATTCATCAATGTCAAAATCAACAGAATTTTTATTGCGCCCCTGATACGCAGGATCAGTAAACATGCGGCAATATGGCTCAGCTGTGCGGTAGGGCAGATGATTGCAAGAGTAAAACACGTGCCAAAAAAATGGTTTGTTGCCCTCGGCTGCTAGCTTGAGTTTTTCTTCGACTCGGGTTGTTACCACATCAGGCGTAACGAATTGCGCAAATGACTCAATTTCAGGAAATACTTTGAAGCCAGCGGCATGATCAAAGTAGAGCGGAATGACAAAATGAGCCATGATCACAGCTTGGCTCATGTAGATTTTAAAGCTATCAAAAGTGGATACGGAAACGTCTTGATTGCCCATTGGCATCACTTGATAAAACCCTGCACACCAATCACCGATCGCTGCTGTTTCATATCCGTGATCCGCTAGGATTGAGGCTATGGGAGTAATGGATGATGTCGTTTTTTCAACTTGCTCGCGACTTGGATACATGTGGCGGAACCCATGGTGATGCGGGTAAAGTGAGGCATGCAACGCGGTGTTAGATTCTAGCGTAGAGGCAATTGGCGTAAAGCAGTGAGTGAATAGTTGGGACTCTGCAGCGAGCGCGTCTATGGTGGGAGAAGGTCCTTGGGCTGCCAATCCATCGCTGCGATTTGCTTGATATCCGGTAAATCCCATACGATCACCGCGCAGTGAGTCGGATCCGATCATGATCACATTCCATTGTTTCTTAGTCGCAGAAGCCTGAGTGGTGGATGATTTGGCCGTGAATAACCCATGCGATTGCGCTAATGGGATGGCAATGAGTAATGCTGTGATGCAAGTCACGGCAGCGCGTGCTTTTTTATTTTTCGTTAGACGAAACAAATGCCATACAGCTACCCATATCAAAAATGCTAGCGGGATTACTTGAAAGGTGAGCCATGAGAGCCATTGGGGAAACCAGCCGCAAAGGTGAAAATACCAGCGACCAAATTCTTCTTCGCTGAGAAAATAGGGTCTTGTTTGTGATAGCCTAAGTACGCAAAATCCATGGAGAATAAGTGTGAGTAAAAAGGCCCGTGACATCGCCCATTTGCCATGAGTTTTGCAGCGTTTTTCCCACATATACCAAAGTGGCATGATGCATAGTGTGGCTAGAACGCATAAAATTAGATAGGCAACACCAGCATGAAGATTTTCTTTAATCAAAAATGCCATGTATTTATCACGCGCTAGGGCACTGAATTTATTCTCCATTCCCGTCGAGCTTGTTGCCAAACGAATAATGCCCAATACATAATGGATGAACAAAAACAATGCCGTACCGAGAATCGGTGGTTTCCAGCTAAGTCGTGAAAAATTCATGTCAGTCATTAGGGGAAGTGGGGGCAGAAATGCGGTAAATATTGTTACTGATGACCTTATTGATTACTAAAGAATTTTTTGCTTTCATCGCTTTTGCAAATTGCAGTCGCAGAATCATATTGGTTCCTCCGTTCGAAATGCGTTGCTGAATGAGGGCATGTTCTTGGCTGTTTCTCTGCACATATCCGTAAAGAAAAGCTTCACTGTCTTTTGCCTGTAGTTGGTAGCACACCCAGCGTGCTTCATCGGAAAATTCCGCTAGGTAGCGAATGGTAGGTTCTACAGTGACACGAAAAGCCATCGCTTTCGTCGGTTGCTCAGTGGCATACTGATCCCATGCCATCGGTTGATAATTGACGTGACTTTCCCAATCGATTTTCACTTCATTTTCGCTAAGTTGCTCGATGAGCAATCTTTCTCCTAGCGTTACATCTACTGAGGCCACAACACTCCAAAATAAGGTGTTCTCCAATGTCAATGGTTTGTAGTCGGTCACTACTCCTACTTTCGCTGCTTTGAGCGGATACCGTGAATAATAACTTTCCATACGCGCCTTCATGGCCTCAGGTTGACGAACGTAACGTAGTTTTTCATCAATGGTAGAAGCCTGCATGTAGCTCCGTACGGCTGTGTCAATCGCTTTGACTAATTCTTGCGCAGTGCTAATGTCGGTTTCTTCTGCGATCAATAATTTGTTTTTTTCTAAGTTAATAACTTCTACTTTTTCTTTCTCACTTAACAGAGAATAACTGACAAAAATGACGAATGATACGATGATTAAGCCCAGCAAGACTACCCAGCCAATGGGTGTTTTGTTTGTAGTGCTGCCCCACTCATTTTCATGCATATCAGGATCTATCTGATTTGGTTGCAAAATTTCATCGATCGTATATTCAACACTTTTCCCTTCAAAATGTCGGCGTTGTATTTCTTCCAATACGATGCCACTAGGTTCGTCATCCACTGGGAGCTCATCTTCGACGACGCGCACATTTGGCGTTTTGTTTTTGCGCAATGAATCAAGAGATTTATTGACGCGCTTTTTTTGAAATTTATCAAGGCGGGTCACTTGCTCAGCAGGAGAGTGCGCCTGCTTTGGATCGAGCTTGATGATGTCTTCCTCTTCGTTCATTTCTTGCTGCGCAACAATAAGTCAAAAACATGTTCGACGCAATGCCAGAGGTGGTGTAAATCTTTTCCATGCCTGCGCCGCGAATTTTAATGCTCACTGCGGCCTTCGGAGAAGGTCACAATAGCGCGGCTCGAAATCTATCACTTGGCTTACAGCGCTTAGGAGCGGAGACCTTAGTCGCTGATCCTTGTATGTTGTCATCGCCAATTGTGACGAAGCTTCTTTGCAATGGCTATCGCTTCCTGACCACTCACTTGCCTAATTTATGGTATAAAATTTATCTGTCTACTGACAAAATGGATTTTTCTCGTCAAGACTCGCTATTGATGCGTAAGCCAGAAAAAAAAGTTGCTGAACTCATCGAAGAATTTAGCCCTGATGCCATCGTTAGCACATATCCCATCTACCCGTATTTCTTGGCTCGAATCCTTGCAGATCGAGTCGTCAAGCCGCCTGTGTATACGGTGATTACTGATTCGATCGAGATCAATGCATCATGGAAAAAAGCACCGACTGCAGCGTGGTTAGTTACTGATCCCCAAACGCGCGAGTTATTAATACGAACTGGATTACCTCAAGAAAAAATCATCGATACGGGTTTTCCTGTTCATCCTGACTTTGCTGAAATGAGTGGCCTTGATTCTAGGGCGATCATCAAACCATTTCGGATACTGTATTTTCCCACTGCAAAAAAACCTCACATTCGTCGTTTTTCCCGTGCCTTGCTAGACGCTTCACCTGATGTGCAATTGACAATTGTATTAGGGAAAAATATCAGGCTGCTGTATCAACGCGCCCGAGAATTGCGGGCTCAATTTCCAGGCAGGGTGAGAATCATAGGCTGGACTAAGCGTGTGCCACAATTGCTCGATTCCCATCACGTGGTTGTTGGAAAGGCGGGTGGAGCTACGGTTCATGAAGCCATTGCTGCGCAGTGCCCGATGATCGTGCATCATCTTGTGCCCGGACAAGAGGAAGGTAATTTGAAATTATTAGAACATCTTGGCTGCGGAGCACTCGCTGAAACACCCGAGGCGATTCGAGCTTTGACCGTTGATTTGTTAGCGGATCAAGGCCAGCGTTGGCGTGCCATGAAGACGAAGCTTTCAGTGTATCATCGTAATGCTGGGGCTTTTCATGCCGCTCGTTTTTTGTTGGGGCAACTCGCGAAGTGAGAATTTCATAAATAGAAGCCACGCAAAACGATGTATAGCACTATAAGAATTGCGACTACATACCAATACCATTTGATGCCGATTTTATTATGTGGAGAGCGTCCGAATTCTTTTTTCACAAAATCATCGTAATCAAAGTCTTCATCAGGGAGGTCAAGTCCCTCAACGTGTTTATCTTGTTTCCAAGATTTAGGAGCAGCGGGGATCTGTTTATTTTTACTAGAGCATATAGGGCAGGGTATGCCAACGGATACTTCATGATTGCAGCTAGGACATTGGTATTTCATGCCTTAATCCTATGATTAGGGAGCTGCTTCTTAACCTCGTGAGCGGAAGTATCCGACTCCTTCAGCGATTCCGTCTGCCAATGACTGACGATACCATGCCTTGCGCATACGATCACGCTCGGCAGTATTACTGACGAATCCACATTCTACCAAAATGGCGGGCATCGTAGCATTGCGGATTACATAAAACCTTGCGGTTTTTACTCCGCGGTTGGTGCATTTGATTCGCTTCAAAATACTGTTGTGCACATAGCTGGCGAGAGATGAGCTTTGCGAATTCGCATAGTATGTCTCAATGCCGCAGGCTTCTTGACGCCAAGTAAAGTTGTAATGGATACTGATAAAAATCGCGCTACGATACTTAGATGCCATCGAAACTCGCTGAGGTAATGAAATAAAACAATCACTACGACGCAAGACTGCGGTACGATAGCCTTTTTTCTTGAGTGATTCTTCTAGTCTTAGCGAGGTATCAAGAGTTAAGTGTTTCTCGTAAACTCGGCCCCACTGGCAGCCTTTATCATGACCACCGTGCCCGGGATCAATGACTACTGTGGAGAAATATTTTGCTTCTGCTTGAGAGCAGACAGCAAAAATACAAGTTAGCATGATGGAGAAGAATTTCATAATCCTGAGAGAATAATGAGTAAGATACGGGTGAATGCAATTAAAATATACAGAAATTAACTATCTATTCAAATTAATTATAAGTGTAAGGAGGTCTTTCCGAAATATTGCGGATTTTTCCTTCTTGTTTGGCAGCAGCTTTCGGATCGTAGAGTACACTGCCTGAAACTTTGACACTACCGTCGCCGAAAGTAACCAATTTTGGATCACCAGCTCCGCCGCGTTGGTGAAGCTCACGGCCTAGAAATCTTCCATTAATATCGATGCGAGCTAACACATAGAATTCTGGGGTCGCCAGGTAAAGCACATGCAATGTTTGCACTTTGTCTACCGCAGCTTGCGGTTTACGAAAGAGCAATGCTTCCCCTAAATTGAGAGTTTGCATGGAGGTTCCTGTTTTGCTGTCGATGAGTTGGCAATAGAGTTGTGTTTTTTGTGAATTGGTGAAATTCATTAAGCGGTATTCTCTCGTAAGTCCATTTGACCCAGGCACGCCAACTTTCTGGCTCCAGTCGGCACGTGCATTGGCAGTAGTGAAAAGAATTCTGTTTGATACAAATCCGTTGGCGGCATCTCCCGTAGGGCGAATCACGGCTGAAATTGTATAGGTGTCTTGCTCCTTGAGATGAAACAATTTCGAGATCTCGATCGATTTCGCCATTGTCTGGCCTGCTCCAATTTTCACGGGAGCGAAGTCACCGCGACCAACGGATGATACGGCCTCGCCGTTTCCACGTTTTACTACAAAGTCAAGCCAAGGAGTGCGTCCTTTGCTCGCTAAAATAATGTCGTTGCCGGTGCGGTTGGTGATTGTGACTCCGACTACGATACTTTCTCCAGCGAGAAATTGAGTTTGTGTGGTGCGAATGCTAACTTCCAGTTGAGCGGAAGCATTGCTCAGCAGCATCAGCGAACTAATGAGAAGAGCGAATAAATACAGGGCACGTTTCATGGAATTACAAATAAGCTTCGAAGCTACTGCGGTCAAGAAGCATTTCAGGGATTCCAATCTTTCGCCTTAATTTCGATCACTTCTAAAAATGGTCTTTTGGGGTCCTCGATGGTATTCCATTGAAGAGTGACAACTACAGGAATCGGATTTTTCCATTTCAATCCCTCCAAGGGAGAATTAAATGCTTGGCGAGTTTCTGATTGTTGATTGGCGTAAGCAATGGCTAAATCGTCGCCATTATAATGCGCGCGAAAATAAAATGTCGATTTTTTAGCGGCATTTGGAATAGTATCTTGGTAGCAGTTGATGCGAGCATCCATGATCACATGAAAGTCACGAGGTTGATCCTGTGGGTTTTTGGCGTATAGAACAAGGGCTCCACCTATGCAGTCGATGATCGGTTCCGCAATGATTTTGGGCGGTTCATTGCCACGTTGTTGGATGAGGACTGTAGCAGATTTTGGAAAATTCATGGAATTTTCGCGGAAACGCACCTCGTAGTAGTATTCGACCAATTGTTCAGCGGGATGAGGGATAACAGATCCTGGGCTAATTTGACTAATTGGCCAAGGTCGGTTTAAGATGGAGTTTGCCAATTCATTGGGAGGCTTTTTGGAAAAAATTAGCTCTTTTCTCTCGGCAAATGTTTTGGCTGACAAAAATTGTTTAAGTAATGCGGAGGCTTCATGTCCGAGCGGAGGAGTGGGTTGTTGATTTGTTTCTGCGACCGGAGGATTTTTGTCGATGGTAGGATTGATGATAGGCGTGATTTGTATTGCGGGTAATTCGCTTTCCTTTGGAATAGCTGGCTGTGCTATAGTCTCCTCGATGGATGATCTGGCGGTTAATGGTGGCTGATTTGTAGTCAGTTCTCTATCGTCCTTGAGAAATTTCACTAACGTAAAAAATCCTTTGCCTAAAGCTAAGAAGATCAACAAGGGAATCAGCAACCGAAGCCACAAAACACTTTTTTGTTTTTTCTGCATCGACGGAACAGATACGCCAGCTCGTGAGGTATGTTTAATATTTTGCGCGAGTTGCTGATCGTTCACGCGGACGTATGCTTCTACTTGCTGGTGCGCTTCTTCAGGGCGTTGACTTTTCGCTGTCACCAAACGTGGTTCGGGACGGATCGCTTCTCCTGTTGCTTTTAGCTGTTGAAGGGGCTGTTGCTGTATGAACTGCTGTGAGTCATCTTGTGCGTAGGATGGTTGCACAGTTTGTTTAGGGAAGCCCTCTTGATGCGGTGAGGATATGCTTGAGTTGCATTGAGGGCAGGGACCTGTGATACCAGCCATCACAGCGGGGACGCTCAATTTTACTCCGCAGTAGGGGCAACTAAAAACGATGTCTGGTGCTGATGTGTTCACGATTTGTTAGGCGTAGTTGTGAGAAAAACGCAAGAGGTAATTAACCATGGGGGCAGGAATGGTAACGAAGATTGATAGGTGGTGTGAACAGCTATACTTTAATGAGAAAACGATGACTAGACAGCGATGGCTTTCTCAGTGGGTGCCGAGAGCCTCGCCTGAGGCATTGCCGAGATTTGCTAGTTCAGCGGGAAGGAATTTTTTGAAGCGATTTTTATCGATTGCTTTCATATACGCTTCTTGAGGAGAAATCATGCCTTGTCTCATTTTTTGCCAAATGGATTCATCCATGAACTGCATGCCTTCGCTTTTTCCACCGGTGATAACATCGGATAGTTTCTGGGTAGCTCCCTCACGAATAATCGCAGCGACGGCAGGTGTGGCAAACATGATTTCATGCACGGCTGTTCGACCTGGTTTATCACAGCGGCGGCAGAGTAACTGCGCTAGCACACCGCGCAATGAGGCTGCGAGCATGGTGCGAACTTGTGATTGTTGGTCGGCTGGAAATACGTCGATGATCCGGTCTACAGTTTTACGGGCATTGTTTGTGTGCAGGGTGCCGAAGACTAACAGACCCGTTTCTGCCGCTGTCAGAGCAAGAGATATCGTTTCCAAATCGCGCATCTCACCTACCAATACGATGTCGGCATCTTCCCGCAAAGCGGCGCGCAGACCATCGGCAAAGGATGGTGTTTGGATCGGCACTTCCCGCTGTGTGAGGATACTTCTTTTGTTGCGATGAACAAATTCAATCGGTTCTTCTACGGTGATGATGTGCCGATTATAGTTGGTATTGATGTAGTCAAGTAAGGCGGCAAGGGTGGTCGATTTTCCCGAGCCTGTAGGGCCTGTGACAAGCACGAGACCGGAGCGCATGTGTCCGAATTCTTTAACAATAGCCGGCACTCCTAGGCTTTCCAGCGAGGCAATTTCTGTGGGAATGAGTCGAAATACTGCAGCAAGTCCGTTTTTTTGCTTTAGATAGTTGCAACGAAAACGCGATGCATCATCCATAGCGTATGCGAAGTCGAGATCGCCTGATTCAAGATATTTTTTAAAGGCAGCAGGATCGCAGATTTCCTCAAGCAAGGATCGAAAATCATCGCCTGAAAGAATTGGTTGTTCGGGAATCGCTTGGATCGCCCCATGCATACGAATCTTAGGAACTTGACCCTCAGATAAATGTAAGTCCGATCCTTTTGAATCGACGAGGTATTGAAAATATGCATCAATGCGTGCCATAAAATAAAATTGTTAGATGAGAAATAAAAAGTTGTTAACTATGAATTTATGATTGGAAGAATGAGCGCATTTGGATTTTATCTTCTGCCCGATAAAGACACTCATCGGGTGTAATTAATCCTTGGATGTAAAGTCTGCGCAGTGATTCATCCATTGTAATCATGCCTACGTTTTTACCCGTTTGCATCACACCAGGAAGCATGTAAGTTTTTCCTTCGCGAATGCAGTTTGCTACAGCGGGTGTGTTGACTAACAATTCTAGTGCTAGCACACGACCATTGCCATCGGCACGCGGGACCAATTGTTGAGAAAGGACGCCACGCAGAGATTCAGAGACCATGATCCGAATTTGATCGCGCTGGTCGGTGGGGAAAACGTCCAAAATCCGGTCGAGTGTGCGCGGTGCATTTCCCGTATGCAAGGTACCTAAGACTAGATGTCCCGTTTCTGCCGCTGTTAGGGCGAGTTGGATCGTTTCAAGGTCACGCATTTCACCAACCATGATCACATCGGGGTCTTCTCGCAAGGCTCCACGGAGAGCTTTGGCAAAGGAATCTGTGTGTGAGTGAACTTCACGCTGATTGACGTGGCACGTTTTTGAATCAAATACATATTCGATCGGGTCTTCTAAAGTGAGAATGTGGTCATCACGATCACCATTGATGAAGTCAACCAATGCCGCAAGAGTGGTGGACTTGCCTGATCCCACAGAGCCAGTAACGAGAACTAGTCCGTTGTGGTAGCGAGTAAGCGGCGTAATGTGATCGAGCGGTAATCCAATGTCCGCCATACTGCGAATCGTGGTGCTGATGATACGAAAAACCAAATCCAAGCCTAAACGTTGTTTGACGACAGAGGCACGAAAGCGTCCTTCTCCATTATCGTAGGCAAAATCCACATCGCCTTTTTCTTCAAGTCGTTTCCATTCTTTAGGGCCGAGGAAAGAATTGGCTAGTTTTTGCGTTTCTTCGTTCGTCAGCGGCAAATGATCATCCCAAATAGGATTAAGTTGACCATTACGGCGCCATGCGGGAGGAAAGGCTGTGGCAAGATGAATATCGGAGCAACCATACTCTTGGCCGAGGCGAAGGTATTGATCGACGTGATCGAGAACAGTGTGTGACATGCTGAAGTTTATTTAGCGATTTTGAGAAAAAGATCAATCAGAGAAATGCGCGCGAGAATTTTTATTCGCAGCAACTGCGGGTGGCAGATACCGCTTGCGTAGCTCAGCAATTAGTAGAGTTTTGATGGCGGGTTTGGCGAGGGCGATGGCAGCAGTGCAGGCAAATCCTAGTAATCCTTTGCGAGACTTAGCTTTTTCTGGTACGGGCACAGATTTACGACGAAACAGTTTAATCGCTAGCAAGCCAACTACTAGTGATCCACCAAACCAAGCGACTGGTCGAGAACTGACGGATGCTTTCAACCGTGCAGGAATATTCATGCGATCCTTCAGAGTCTGGATGTGACCCGTTAGTTCCGCGCGAGCCGATTCACTGCGTCGAATTAATGATTCGATTGTTTGGTTTTGATTCGTTGAAGCCATAGTCGGTCTTTTTGAAACTCCGTGCGTGTGACGGGGAAGATTGGTGCGGAGGGTTGTTTAAGCTGGGATAAAAATACCAGCGCTAAGATGAAGTGCAGAGTGGCAAGAATCAGCGTGATCAACCACCATTCGATTTTACAGTAATGGTGGATGAGACAAGTGATGCTAACCATGAATCCTAACCACGCTGCTGCTAAGCAGACGGCGATGACAATAGCCTGACTGGTTTTTTTCGCTGCAATGCGTGAGGCTTCTGTTGATTCCAAGCGGATCAATTCCATGCGCGATGAGACCAATTCGGCCAACGCAGTTTGCCAATCATTGGGAGGATGCAAATCAGTCTCAGGGGCAGGTGAAGGGTGTTCAGTCATGCGGTTGGCGCGATTATCGACGGACGATCAGGCCAATGAGAAAGCCTATGCCCACAGCGCCAAGAACGCATTTTGTAGGGTGCTCGCGGATGTAGTCTTCCGCAGAAGAATGAGCTTCACGGGCTTTTTCGCGTGTTTCCGACCATTGTTCGTTAGCGATCTCTTTGAAATGCTGTGCTTTTTCTCCCGCAGCAGATTTGAAGGCGGCTGCTTTTTCGGTGGCTGCGGTGCGTGCTTCACGAGCTTTTTCTGCGGTGAGATCACGAAAATGCGTTGCGCTTTCTACAGCACGGTCTTTGAGAGAGGCTGCTTGAGCTGTCAAATCCTTAATTTTTTCTCCCGCAGCAGCGCGTAGGTCATTAGCTGCCTGAGACACCGACGGTATGGCGGTGAAGCCTGCATTTGAGTCTAGTGTTGAGGCATCAGTAGCGTATGGATCGTTCATAATAATTGGAGGTTGGTGGTTAAGTGAAAGTGAACAAAGGAAACGTGCCATCTTTTTGATGAAAAAGCAAGAGTGGTGTTTTGCATTTTTTTCATGCAACAATCAGCCAATTTTCGTTTAATTTGGCGTATGCGGCTCAAAAGTCAGAGAACGCTCGTGTTCACGTTTCTTGGCGCTGCGTTTTGCTTCGCGGTAAAAATGCAGTTGTGCGCGAAATGACTTTTGACCTTTCGCCGCGACAATGATTTTAGATTTTCCATCTGCTAGAAGTTCATGAGCATTACAATTGTCTGCAAAGCAGTTCTTGAGGAGTCCTGCCAATCGACGCTTGATCGATGCATCTTCGATTGGGATCATCAGCTCAATTCTTCGATCAAGATTGCGTGACATCCAATCGGCGGAAGAAATGAATATCTCCGGCTCGCCTCCTTGATGAAAGGAAAAAATCCTAGCATGCTCGAGATAGCGATCGATGATGGAGACTACTTTAATGTTTTTGGAATATTTTTTATCGTTAGGTTTTAAGCAGCAAACGCCGCGGATATTGAGTTGGATTTGCACGCCAGCTTGGGATGCTTTGTAAAGTGCTTGGATAATTTCGGTGTCTTGTAGCGAATTAACCTTTGCCATAATGTGGGCGGGTTCGCCGAGCTTCGCGCGGTCTGCTTCTGAAGCGATGAGTTGCAACAATCGTGCCTTCATTTGTGTCGGAGCTGGAATCAATCGACGAAATCTTAGCAACTTCGAGCGACCAGTGACCGCATTGAAAAATAATGAAGCATCGTGACCATAGTCAGGGCGGCAAGTGAGCAGGGAAACATCTGTGTACAGTCGAGCCGTAGTTTCGTTATAATTTCCGGTTCCCAGATGAACGTAGCGACGAAGATTGCCGTCTTCACGTCGTACTACTAGGCAAATTTTCGCATGTGTTTTGAGTCCCTTTACCCCGTAAACAATGTTAGCGCCAGCATTGAGTAGCTCGTCGGCACGGAGAAGGTTGCGCGCTTCATCAAAGCGCGCTTTGAGTTCGACCAATACTGTTACTTGTTTGCCGTTTTGAGCGGCGAGAATCAAGGCGTCGATGATGCGTGACTTGCGTGCAGTCCGATAGAGCACTTGCTTGATGGCGAGAACATTGGGATCAACAGCAGCTTCCTCCACCAAGCGCAGCACAGGATCAAATGATTGATATGGGTGAAATAGTAGCAAATCTTTTTGCGAAATAGATTCGAAGATTGAGCTGCCAGGCGCAATGTCGGGTGAATGTTGTGGAGTCCATTCCTCATCTCTTAAATGATCAAATCCGGGTAAAAATGCTAAGTCCATAAGGCTCGCTAGCCCTACTGGTCCACGAGGAATGCTGTAGATTTCTGCTCGTGAAATGTTGGTGACCTCGCGAATGATCGCCACCAATTCGCGCGTGCATGTAATAGGGACTTCTACCCTTACGGTGTCAGAAAAGCGACGCGCCGTGAGCACGTCTTCCATTTCGTCGGCGAGATCATTGGTGTTATCGTCGTCCACAGCAATGTCACCATTTCGCGTTAGGCGAAATACACCGGTGGCCGTGACTTTTTCTCCCTGAAATAATGAAGAGGCATGGAGCGCAACTAGGTCTTCTAACAAGATGAAAGTGTTTGGGTTGTTAGGCAATGCAATGCGTCGTCCTAGTGATTCGGGCAGCGGAATAAACGCGTAGCGTTTTGTGCCTGATTCTGGGTCTTGAATGCGACATGCGAGAATTGGTGTGAGCGCAGGAAGCATTGGTGCAGGCTCATCGGGCACGTAGGAGAGGGGAGTTAATACCGGCATGATCGAGTGCTCATAGACAGCTTGTAAAGTCGTCTTTTGAGCATCATTTAGCTTAGTGGGGTCAAGAAAATGGATGTCGTTTTTTGCCAGTAATGGGATCAATACGCCATGAAGTAGGTGGTATTGATCTTCGATAAATTGATGAGTGCGTTTGCGAAGTAGATCGAGTTGTGCCGCGGGTGTATGGCCAGCTGAATCCAGAGTTTTTCGCCCAGCGCGCTGCAAGATCGATAGCCCTCCGATGCGCACTTGAAAAAATTCATCGAGATTGGAGGCGGTGATGGCGAGAAATTTCACCCGTTCTAACAAGGGAACATCATTGCGCTGCGCTTGATGCAACACGCGTTGATTAAATTCTAACCAAGAGAGCTCGCGATTGAGATAAGGTACGGCCATGCACGAGAACCATAGTCATGATTTTGCGAATTGCCAAGGATGCATCCGCAGAAAAATTGTCACACTAGAGGCTCGCGTATTGACCTCACTTCATCTGCCGTGCAGAGGCTTTCAAACGCAGTGCATTGAGAGCAATGAAGCCCGTGGCATCGTCTTGGTTGTAAGCTTCTTCTTGGCCGCCTTCCATGGTGGCAATGGCTTCAGAATAGAGAGAATGTGGCGACCTGCGCCCCGCATTCATGATATTTCCTTTGTAGAGTTTGACGCGCACTTCGCCGCTAACTGTTTGTTGCGTATGCGTTACTAGTGCTTGGATGGCTTCACGTTCAGGAGCAAACCAGAAACCATTATAGACAAGTTGTGCATATTTAGGGATTAATGAATCGCGGGTAAACATCGCCTCCCGATCCATTGTTAGCGCTTCTAGGTCGCGATGAGCAGCTAGCAGAATTGCACCACCAGGAGTTTCGTAAACGCCACGAGATTTCATGCCGACAAAGCGATTTTCCACAATGTCCACCCGTCCAACGCCATGTTTTCCGCCGAGGAAATTCAGCAAGCGCATGATGCCATAGGGATTGAATAAAGTGTATCCATCTTTTTCTCCCGTAGGATTTGCATCGCCAAGTTCGGAGACGATGCTTTTGAGATTGTCAGCACGGATGCCGATGGCGTCGCCTTTGTGGAAGAGAATTTCTACATATTCTGCTTTGTCCGGCGCATCTTCCGGGGCGGTGGAAAGCACATACATTTCCCGATCGATTTCCGTGGTAGCATCATACCATGGATCTTCTAACATGCCGGCTTCAAACGAAATGTGCAGCAAGTTCCGATCCATCGAATACGGCTTTTTCATCGATGCTTTGATCGGGATTTGATTGGCCTCGGCATAGGCGATCATCTCGGCGCGACCAGGGAAATCTTTGCGGAACGAGGCATCACGCCAAGGGGCAATGCATTTGATGTTAGGAGCTAATGACGCCATGGATAGCTCGAAGCGCACTTGGTCATTGCCTTTGCCCGTGGCTCCGTGCGCGATGGCATCAGCACCTTCAGCAATGGCGCAATCGATCATGCCTTTGGCGATGCATGGACGAGCAATGGATGTGCCTAACATATAACGGCCTTCATAGATAGCACCCGCCTGAATCATCGGGAAAATGTAATCACGGGCAAATTCTTCTTTTAGATCGCCAATGTAACATTTACTCGCTCCCGTGGTAAGCGCTTTCTCCTCGAGGCCATCGAGCTCTTCGGCTTGGCCGACATCAGCGCAATAGGCGATGATTTCGGCGGAATATTTAGCTTTCAACCATTTGAGAAGAACAGAGGTATCAAGACCTCCTGAGTAAGCGACGACGATTTTCATAAAATTTACTGTGTGCGCGAGCAAGCAAGCAGTTTCAGAGGAATGACGCAAGTGTGAAAAGGGAAAAACTCCGTAGTCGGATAGATAAGTGATTTCTCCACCGTAGATTCCACTTGTCGGGCGTTCAGCTTTGACGCATAGAGGACTAGTCAAAAATTTTAACAGAGATCGCAAAAAAGTAAAATGATGAAAACCGCTGTATGCTATTGGCTTTTCCTTTGCGGGGCGATGATGGCTGCCGAGTTATCAGCCCCGCCCAAGTTAAACGTCTTGCTGATTACGGCGGATGATATGAACTACGACTCACCGGGTTTTACAGGATGCCGAGTGCCGGAGATTACTCCAAATCTAGATCGATTGGCTGCTGAGGGAATGTGGTTTCAACACGGGCATGTTACGGTGGCGGTTTGTCAACCGAGTCGAGAATGCATCATGACCGGTCGCTATCCTCATCATAATGGAGCGACTGGTTTTTACCCAGTGCGCGATGGTGTGCCTACACTTGCGGAGATCATGAAAGATGCTGGTTATCAATTGGGCATTCTCGGCAAGGCGATCCATCTTCAGCCGCCGACAAAATTCCCGTGGCATTTTTGTCGGGATATGGCGGAGCTCAGTGAGGGGCGTGATCCTACAAAATACTATCAGTTTAGTAGTGATTTTTTTCAGCAGGCAAAAGTGGCAGGGAAACCATTTTTCCTGATGGCGAATTCTCATGATCCTCATCGTCCTTTTGCAGGGAGTGAAGGCAAAGGAAAAATGTCCTATCCGGCACCGAGTAGGATCTATACGCCGGAAGAAATCGTAATGCCATCATTCTTGCCAGACCTCCCGAATATCAGAAAAGAAATGGCGCAATATTTTTCCTCTGTTCATCGCTGTGATCAAAGCATCGGAGAAATCCTTCGTGCATTAAAGGAATCCGGTCAGTCTGACAACACCCTGGTGATGTTTGTGAGCGATAACGGAATCGCGATGCCATTTGCAAAAAGCAATTGTTATCTTACCAGCACCCGCACACCTTGGTTGGTGCGTTGGCCAGGTAAAGTCAAACCAGGGATCGTCGAGCGAGAGCATTTTATTTCTGGAATTGATTACATGCCGACGATTCTTGAGGCCACCGGAATCGCGATCCCTGCCAACACCGATGGTCGTTCTTTTTTGCCAGTCTTGACGGGCGAAAAACAGTCGGGACGAGACCATGTTTTCACTTGTTATAACGAAGCATATGGAAATAAAGTATACCCGATGCGCTGCATGCAGGACAAACGTTTCGGTTATATTTTCAATGCATGGTCTGATGGGAAAAAAAGTTATAGCACCGAAGGAATGAGCGGGCTTTCTTACAAGGCGATGCAGGAAGCCGCTGCCGATAGTAAACTAATCGCTGAACGGGTGGAGATGTTGGTGCATCGCACACCCGAGGAGTTTTATGATTTCTCAGCAGATCCGAGCGCACTGCATAATCTCATTGCAGACCCTGCTTTTCAGGAACAAATTAAAAAAATGCGAGCGAGCATGTTAGAGTGGATGATGCAAAACGATGACCCGCTTCTTTCTCAATTTCGTGCCACCACCACAGATCTTCCTAATAAATAATATTACGATAAACATAGTAACAGAATACATTCATGAAATACCTAGCGCTCATCTATCTATCTTTCACCGCGTTGATCTCGCCGATCTTGGCCGATGCCCCATTAACTCTTAGTTTTGAAGGGGAAAAAATCGGACAATGGCGTGGCTACAAACAACACGTTTTCCAATGTGATGGCTGCACCGCATGGGTGGTGGAACCAAAAGTCGCCTTGCCTGGCAATCCGTGGTCATGGAGTATGGAATTTCCTGATGCATTTGCGGATCGCTGTGCCGCGCCGCAACTGTTAGAAGCGGGATTTTACCATGTGCATATTGTGGTTGGAAATACGTTCGGTTGCCCCGATGCCGTGAAGCATTTTCATGCCTTTCATGAGTTGCTGATGACAAAAGGTTTCGCCAAAAAAGCAGCTCTGATTGGCCTCAGTCGTGGCGGTCTTTATGCGTATCGTTTTGCCTCAGAATATCCTGACCGCGTGGCGGTGATCTATGGCGATGCCGCGGTGTGTGATTTCAAAAGCTGGCCCGGTGGTAAGGGCAAGGGCAAAGGTAGCAAGGGCGATTGGCAGTCATTGATCAAGCATTATGGCTTTAAAGATGAAGCCGAAGCATTGGCCTATAAAGGCAATCCGATTGACACGCTAGCACCATTAGCGAAGGCGAAAATTGCTCTCATCAATGTCGTGGGCGATGCCGACACCACAGTTCCTGCTGAGGAAAATGCCGTTATTGTGGAACAACGTTACAAGGCATTAGGTGGCGTTTGTGAATTGATTCATAAACCGGGAGTGAATCACCACCCGCACGGGTTGGATGATCCAAAACCTGTGTTGAAATTTATCATCGAGCACGCCACATCGCGCTGATGGCAGCAATAACCTAGGTTGCCATTAGGGCATGCGTTATTTTGGTGAAAAATCTTGAATGGGAGAACGTGACTCAGTTGGTAAGAATTTGATCTGTGTCCCTGCTGCGATTGTGAAAAACAGGCAATTCTCTCCTTTTTCTGCCGATTCAACGAGAAAATGCAAATCAGCCATTTACCAATCAGGTTTTCCGCGCTATGGATGCGCCTCATGTCCGACATTACACTCACAATCCACACGACGGCCGGTGATATCCGTGCTACGCTTTTTGCGTCAAAAACTCCCGTTACCTGCGCCAATTTTCTCAATCTTGCGCAGCGAGGCTATTACAACAACGTTGCCTTTCATCGGGTGATCGATCGTTTCATGTTGCAAGGCGGCGATCCCACCGAAACCGGGCGCGGCGGTCCAGGGTATAAATTCGCCGATGAATTCCATCCCGAACTGCGCCACAACAAAGCGGGGATTTTTTCGATGGCAAATGCGGGACCAGGAACGAATGGTTCGCAATTTTTCATAACCACGGTGCCTACGCCGTTTCTTGACAATCGCCACTCGGTATTCGGCGAAGTAACATCGCCGATGGATGTTGTGAAAAATGTGATGGGCAAAAACAACACCGGTGAGCAAGGCTGCAAGCACAATGGAGTGGGTGATAAAATCACCTCCATCACCATTCACGATGATACCACCGCGTTGTTCGAATCACAGAAAGACAATCTAGAACATTGGAACTCGATTCTTGATAAGCGCTAATCGCGCTAACTTATTTCACCATGCTGCTCACTACTGCCATCGACTACACCAACGGCTCGCCTCACATTGGCCATGCTTATGAGAAAATCATCACGGATGTTCTCGCTCGTTATCAACGCTTGCTTGGTATGCCAGTGTATTTTCTCACAGGTGTCGATCAGCATGGTCAAAAAGTAGAACAAACCGCAGCGAAAGAAGGCGTGTCGCCCGAGGAGTATGTGGAAAAAGTGACGGCGCGATTTTCTGCACTATGGGCGAAAACTGGTGTGCATTACGATGGTTGGGCAGCCACCACTGATCCACGTCACAAGCGTTGCGTGCAGAATATTCTCACCACGCTTAAGGACAACGGTCAGTTGTATAAAAAAATCTATCACGGATTTTATTCCGTTCGTCAGGAGCAATTTCTCACTGATCGCGATCGTGATGAGCAGGGGAACTTTGGCCCTGAATGGGGTGAAGTGAACGAGATCAAAGAGGAAAATTGGTATTTCAAACTAAGTGAACACACCGCGTGGTTACAGGGATTTTTAGAAAAGTCTGATGAAGTAATTTTGCCACATTTTCGCAAGGCGGAGTTGATGAATGCCCTGGCAAAAAATGATGGGATTGACCTGTGCATTTCGCGCCCCAAGGATCGTTTGCAATGGGGCATTGAGATTCCCTTCGATACGGAATTCGTTACCTATGTGTGGTTTGATGCTCTGATCAACTACATTAGCTTTGCAGGCTACGGCGGTGAATCTGCTGACTTGCCAGATTTTGCCACTACATGGATTGATCCAGTTCATGTGATCGGCAAAGATATCATGGTGCCGGCCCACGGCATCTATTGGTTCTGCATGCTGCATGCGATGGGCTTTAGTGATGAGCAAATGCCACGGTTGTTAGTGCATGGATGGTGGAATATCCGTGGGGATAAAATGTCAAAATCGTTAGGCAATGTCGTCGATCCTAACTTACTCGCTGACACCTTCGGTGTGGATGCATTGCGCTATTATCTTTCCCGCGATATTACGATGGGCAAAGATAGTGACTTTGACATCGAACGTCTCGTCATGCTTTTCAATACCGAGCTCGCAAATGAACTTGGCAATCTCTGCAATCGTGCGCTCAATATGAGCCAACGTTTCACCGCGGGCGTGCTGCATTGCTATTTGCCATTAACGGAGGAAGACATCGCTCTGCAACAATCGTTAGTGGAATCGATCAATCTCTATCGTGACGCCATGGATCATTTTGATGTTTCGAAAGCCCTTGAAGCTTTGAATCGTCACGTGGTGAATTGTAATATTTATGCTGAGCGTATGAAGCCCTGGGAAATGAACAAAGACCCAGAAAAAAAATCGCGTGTTGCGACGGTGCTTTATCATCTAGCAGAAAGCGTGGCACATTGCGCAGTGCTGCTTTCACCCGTGCTGCCGGATGCGGCAGCGAAACTAGCTGAGCAGTTGAATCGCACGGATTTGATGTCGCTCACTCTCGATCAGCTGAGTTGGGGTTTGTTAGCGAATGATCATCAGATTAATCTGCCAAGTCCAGTTTTTCCACGCATCGTGGTGCCGGCTGCCACTCCGTGATTCATAAAGCACCATACGCATGAAAAAGTCCTTTAGCTTAATGCTTGCTTGGCGATACCTCAACCCTCGTCGGGCGTGGATTTCCTCGATTGTGATGATCTCAGTCGGCGGCGTTTTGTTAGGAGTGCTGGTATTGGTCGTCGTCATGGCAGTTTTCGCGGGACTAGAGCGCGAACAAAAACAACGGTTGTTAGGTTTTAGTCCGCACTTGTTGCTTCAGTATTCTGAGACTGGTATTAATGCCACCACCATCGAAAACTGGGGAGAACAGATCGACCGCGCCAAATTAATTCCTGGTGTCGTTTCTGCCTATCCACACGTCGAAGACAATGCGGTATTGGATTCTGGATCGATGCAACGTCCGGTGACCTATCAAGCTGTCGAAACCAATGAGCCTGAGCAAATGGCGGGCATTGAGAAAATTCTCGATCTTGAAAATTATCCAGAATCTACTGCTGATATGGGCCTTGATGCCCGTGTGGTGGTTTCTTCCTTGATGGCTGATCAGTTTGGTTGGCAACTCGGGGATAAAATTAATCTGTATTCAACGCGTAATTTCCAGGAAGTTCTCAAGACCTACAAAAGCACCGAAGAACCGATCGTGCGTGAACGATTTCCAAAAGAGATTACTGCGATTCGCGATCTAACGGAAAAACAGTGGCTGGAAACGAGCACTGGTTTTACCATGAATCGCAGCATGATGAATGCATTGAATGAAATTTATCAACTGATAGAAATCACTGATTTGCGCGACGGCGAACATCAAGCACTGCTAGGTATGTGGGACGTAGTCCTCGCCGCAGAAAAAAATGAGGCGAATGATACCTTTCATTTTGCCGAGGGCGCAAAGGCGCAGTTCCAAGAACCGCTGCGAGAGATTTTAGAATCTAAGCAAGATGAAATGGATGCTACCGAATTGAAAAATTTGAAAAGCATCGTGTTGCCACGCGAAGTAGAAATTGTTGGTGTTTTTCAAGCTGGTATGATGATGAAAATGCCTGATCTTTTTGTTCCGTTGCCACTGGCTCAAAGTCTGTCTGGATTGGGCGAAGGAGTGCAAGGGATTGCGCTACGGATCGAAGATCCTTATCAAGCAGAACAATTTCGTCCGATTGTGGGAAATGCTCTTTCAAAAAATTGGTATGTCATCACGTGGGGCGAGCAATTTCAGCAATTTTTTTCCCTCATCAGTCAACAACGATCGATGATGTATTTTGTGCTGTCGTTTATTGGATTGATCTCCGCTTTTTCGATGATGGCGGTGATGTTTACGGTCACGATTCAGAAGAAACGTGAGATTGGGGTGATGAAAGCGTTAGGTGCCACACAATGGCAAATCATGCGCGTATTTCTCTATCAAGGAATCATTCTAGGATTGGTTGGTTCGCTGTTAGGTGTGTTTTTAGGACGCTTGATTATTTATTGCCGCGGTCCAATTCAGGACTTTTTTCAATCATTTGGTTTTGATCCATTCGCCTCGCGCTTGCTTGGATTGCCGAAACTTCCTGCCTACATGGATCCCAAAGAACAATTTTACATTGGCTTGATGGGGTTGCTCTTGTGCATGTTTGCCTCGATTGTCCCAGCCTTTTTTGCCGCACGTAGTGACGCGGCTAAGTCATTACGCAATATCTAACAACATGAGAGTTTGGATCATTATCGACGGTGAAAAATCCGGACCTTTCGACATTTCCTATATCGCGCGTCGCATTGAAGAAGGAGAATTGAATGCTAGCCACTACGGTTGGAGCGAGGGCATGAAATCATGGATTTCTCTCGCGGAAATGCCTCAGTTTACGGAATCGTTTGCCCGTCGTAGTCAGGAACCACTCCCGCCGCCCATTCCTGATCTGGTGGTGAATCCTTATCTGCCTCCGACAAATTTACAGCCTGCTGCTGTGGGCGCGCGTGTACCGGTATCGTTTTTGATCCGTCGTTTCTTTGCTCGCTGGTTTGACTGGATGTTATGGTCTGGAATTTACCTCTGCACAGCCATTGCAATTGGCATGGACGTGAAAGCGTTGGTGATGAATTTTTGGTTCACCTATGCGATGATGATTGTCTGGGTGATTTTGGAGTCGGTGATGATGCATCTCTGGCAAACAACTCCAGGAAAGTTTTTGTTAGGCATTCGTGTGCAATCGGCCGCGGGAAGCCCTCTTTCGTTAGGAAAAAGTTTTCTGCGCACCGTGCGTGTTTATTTAATGGGCATGGGAATGATTCACCCATTGTTGATGCCGATTTGTCACGGTTTTTCGTTTTGGTTTGTACGTAAGTATGGCGCTGCATTATGGGATGGCTCCTTAGGGCAACGCGTAGAATGCAAGGCTCTTAGCGCATGGCGTTGGGTTACCTTTGCGTTGATTTTATTTACGATCATGCAACTAACTGGGGTCATGCTAGAGCCGCTATCGCGCGAACTGCTAAAGGATTTCTATGCTCAGTATCCGCAATGGGCTCCGCCAACGCAGTGATTCTAACGAAAAATGTTAGGCACGAAGGAAAGATCCGTGGCTTCTGCGACGGCTAGTTTGATTTGTTCGGCAATGATTTCAGGCGCTACGGGTGCTTGGTAATCTGCTAACGCTTTGGTCAATGCCTCGATGGGGTCGGGGTATTTGGTTTTTAGCATGCGATAGACTTTCACCGATAGTGCTTCTGCTGCACCAGGGGTCAATAAATTCGGCATGTGTTGCACTAAATTGTTAGGCAATTGATCGGGTAGCACGACTTGTCGGCGTTTGCATAAAGCTCGCAACAGCGCATAACTTTCCTCCACCGTGCTTGTCGGGAAAAGTGGGATTTTCACATCGATCCTGCCTGGGCGTTTTAAGTCCACTTCTACCAAATCGGGACGACTGGTCGCTAGGACCCAGATGATTTTTCCGCGATTGCGCGAGTTGCTCATTTGCTCGGCCATCATACCATAAATGCGTCCATTCACACCCGAATCACCGCTGTCAGCATTGCGACGCCCCAGTGCTTGATCAGCTTCATCAATGAAAACAATGCAGCGGCCAAGTGCTTCTAATAGCCGAAAAATTTTCTCTAAATTTGATTCTGTCGAGCCGACCCATTTGTCGCGGAAATTTTTCATTTTCACCACCGGCACACCAGCTTCACCGGCGAGGCATTCGACGAGAAATGTTTTCCCTGTTCCCACTGGACCGCAGAAAAGATAACCCATCGGCAGGGCGGCGAGGTCGCCTTTTTTCCAGAGTTCGATATCTTGTCGTAGCCATTGTTTGATGCTCTCGATGCCGTAGAGATCATCGAGTGAGCGGTCGGGCTTGAGAAATTCGATTAAGCCACCGGCGTCTTGTTCGACTAATTCTTTTTTGATGGCGATTAAGTCATCCACCTGCAATGGCAGTTGATGATGTTCACGTTTCTGCAATAGAGATTCGATCGAATGTAAGCTCGCACCAGCTAAAGCTGCGGCGGGCTGAGAAAGATCTGTGATAAAGGGAGCTAACGCTCTTGCATAAATTCCTGACAAGTATGTCAAGGCGGGCATTAACTGATCCGCTTGAGGCAGGGGAATGGTGATGCGCGCGCTTTGTGGGTTCGTGGCGAGCAATGGATGAATATCATTGAGATTTTCGCTCAGCAAAAAAGTAGCACAATGGCTGCTAGTAATCGCAGGGTCAGTGGCCCAATCGCGAAGTTGCGAGGCGATCGCGCTCAGTTCATAATTGGCCGAGCCTTGCGATGGTGGGATGATTAAGTTGACGCTTTGCACGAGAATCGCTACGCGAATAATCTTATCTGGCTTGAGCCGAGTTACATTCGCACAGAAACGCAAGTAGTGGGTTAGCACATGAATGGCCTCGCGCGGTGTGCTGGGTAATAATTTGTCTTTATAAGTTGGCCATTGCGCAAAAATCTCGCCGCCCTTTTCCACGCGCGTTCCGTTGCCTAGATCGTAGCTGATGATGACATCAAATTTCGCTAACAGAATTTCTTTCAGATAATCGGTTAGACTAGACAATCGCGACTTTCCGTTAGATGAAATCAAATAACGGTCGTTGATATTGCCAGTCACCAAGAATTGTGAAGCGGCTCCCGATTCGTAGAGATCGATGATTTCTTGCGTCCATGGTGGAAGGGAGGAGTTCATGAGCGCCGTATGGTGATGATGGAGCTTTACGCCTCAGGGGTCATTTCTTTTTTGATCTCTGCTGGAGCGGCTTCAGTAGCGCTGGGTGCCGTGTTGACTGGCATGCCCAGTTCCGCCGCGAGATCAGCGAGAGCCATGTCCTCGAGCGCTTCACGTTCAGATTGTTGCTCCTTGAAGCTAGATGTATCGATGCTATCGCGCGCCACACGAGCACGACCAGCCGCTTTGATGCGTTCTTCCTCGACCATATCGTGCACACGGCTAAGCGTATCTCCCGAACCGCCGATTTGCGTGAGCATACCGCTGGCCATCTCGTTCATTTCTGCGAGGGCTTTTTTCATTTTCAGATCATCGAGATCTTTGCGCAGTTCTTCCATTTTATCGCGCGCGGTTTTTATGGCGATATCGCGCGATAGCGTGAGCTCTTTATAAGTGGTTTCGGCATCGACGAGTTGAGCTCTGTTATCAGCGAGCTCTTTACGAACGCGTTGCAGTTCCAGGGCGATTTCACCTGCGAGACGTTGGTTGCCGGCGCGCAGGTTAGCAGCAGCTTTGGCTTTCAAATCGATTTCCTGTTTTTCCTCACGCTTTACTTGAGCAATTAGTTTTTCACAAAGCCCTGCGTGTGCGACGAGCCCTTGATTGAATTGAGTGATTTGCTTGCGCAAGTTTTCTTTTTCGAGCTCAAGTAGTGCTTCAGGATTGCGTTTTTCCATGCCGGAAACGAAGAGTCCCAGAAAGCCTTTGAAGATATTGGCAAGTCGTTTAAACATATTTTTTGGTGATGGAGGTGGATCGTTGTCAATCGCCATGCTGGCATCGACTTAACTATGCTGAATCGTTACGGTTGATCGGTCAAGACAGGAGTGCATGGGAAAAACATGTTTTTTTCCAATCAGTTGCAGCGTAGCAAATCGCTTCTTAGCTTTTTCTTATTTGATCAAGCACGCCGTTCACAAAGCGTCCCGAATCAGTAGAGCCGAATTTTTTCGCTAGATCGATCGCTTCATTGATGACAATTTTCGCTGAAATATCGGGGCGAGTCAGTAATTCACAAGCTGCAAGACGAAGGATGGCGCGATCTACAGGGTCGATGCGTTCTGGCACATAGTTTTCAATGATCTGTGCAAGTTTATAGTCGATGGTTTTTTTGTGCAGCAGCACTGTATCGACTAATGAATCGGCATCACGGCGCAGGGCAGCAATTTCTTCACTGGATTCGCGGATGTGCTTGAGATCGCTCTGTTCAGGGAATTGATGGGGATTTTCTAACATGCCTACGCGATCAGAGATGCGTTGCATGCGGCGAAGTGATGCGGAGAGCGCCTCTAGAGAATTCCGTAAAGTGGGGAAATCTTCTAACGAGAGGCGGAAGCGTTCCCTTGCGGTGCTGATGTCACCGTTGACAGCAAACAAATTTTTCACAGCCTCGTCGAGCTGTCCGACCACTCCATCATTTTCTACATCGTGTAGTGGCAGTTTTCTAAGTGAATCATAATGAGCCGACCATGCTGACTCGAGACGAAGAACGAGTTGCAAATCTTTTTTGATACTTTCAGTATCGGTGGTAGCGGAAAGACGGGCGATCGCAGTGGTAGAGCGTTCCGTCAATTCGATCAAACGATCAGAACGTCCCTGAGAGATATGCTCCAGAGCCCGTAAGATACTGGTGAGCAAACGACGGCGGTCAGATTCCGTGAGCAAATCCCAAAAGGTTTGACGGTAATCTGCAGCGGGAGCTCCGCCTTCGAGGTCTGCACAGTAGAGGAATTGCACTGCGGCCTCGCGGATTTGGCGACGACTAGGCATTGGAGCGGCTATTGGTGCGGGGAATGGAGCGATCGAGCTCCTGGAAAATATCGATCATCGAAGCCGCAGCGCGTGCTGCTTCACGACCTCGATTAATTGTGGCGCCGATACAGCGTGCGTAGGCTTGTTTTTCATCATCGACGAGAAGAACTTCATGTATGATCGGAACGCGGTGGGTGACGGCCATGCTTTGCAACGACGAAGTGACTGACTCAGCAACCAAATCTGCATGAGCGGTAGCGCCGCGAATGATCAGCCCTAGAGCGATGATGCAGACGGGACTTTCGCGGTTAAGCACATTCGCGATGGTGACAGGAATTTCAAATGCGCCGGGGACGCGGATAAGATCGACACGTGATTGCGGCAAAATTTCCCCCAATTCGTCGATTGCATTTTCCACGAGAGCATCGGTAAATTCCTCATTGTATTTTGACGCGACAATACAAATGCGAACTTTAGCGCCCATATGGCGAGGACGTGGCGGTAGATTGGATGACATCGGAAGCGACTTATGCTTGGTAATTTCCTAGAAGTCAACGCCGAGAGTGCAGAGAATGGTATTTTTTTCAAAATGATCAAATGAGAAAAAACTAAACCATTTGTCATGCTCCGACATGTATTATATAGAGATTTCATGGCGGAGCAGACCACAGATGGACAAGAAGCAGAGGATTTTGTGCGTGAGCTGACAAATCATCAAACAGCTATGCTGGCTTATATACGTTCTTTGATGCCAGGAAGTTCCGGCACTCGCGATTTGTTGCAGGAAGTAAATATTACTCTTTGGCAGAAGCGGGATTCTTTTGAGATGGGCACCAATTTTAAAGCGTGGGCGTTTCAGACGATCCGTTATCATATTCTCAATCACCGACGTCGTATGACGTCACAGGGTTGGCTAATTTTTGATGATGATTTGATTGAAGAAATTTCTCCTGCTTTTGAAGTGGAATCAGAGGAATTGGAAGAACGACATCTGGCACTCAGAAGTTGTTTGCAAAAATTACGCCCGCAAGATCGAGAACTCTTGCATCAACGTTATGTGAGCGATGCATCATTAAATGAGTATGCAGCGGCGATCAAACGTAGTGCTGGTACATTGAAGGCGACATTATTTAATCTTCGCGCGGTTTTGCGTCGTTGCATCGAACAACAATTAAAAGAAAATCCCCAATAGAGTTCATGAAAAGAGAAGATCACGAAATGATTCAGTCCGCTTTTGATGGGCACATTAGCAAACAACAATTTGCTGCCCTGCAACAGCGTCTGCGAAGCGATGCAGAATTTTTGGCGCTCTATCGTGAATATGCTTTGATGCATCACAGTCTGCGCGAAGAGTTTGAAGGTCGTGCTGTGATTACGAAAAAAACTCCTAAGCTGATCGTGAAAAAAACGCCCAAATGGCCGATCATAGCATTAGCGGCCGCAGTGGCAATATTTGCGGTCATTTTGATGAATGGTAATCCTGAAATCGTGACGCTGAGTGGACCCGTTTATGCAATGGGGAAATTTTCCGATGATGCCCAATGGACTACAGACGGAAAGACTGTGACTTCTTTATCGGGTTTAGAAATTCATCAAGGCGCGCGCGTCCATTTACATCATGGGCAAGCGCAATTGTCGATGGCGAGTGCTGCCGTAGCGATGATTGATGGTCCTGCTGAATTTATTTATCTAAGTGATCATGAAATGGAGCTGCGTTCAGGTTCGGCTTGTTTTCGCATGAGTGAAGGTGCCAAGCCGCTAACAGTGCGCACTCCTACGATGGTGGTAACCGATTTAGGCACTGAGTTTGGCGTTATTTGTATGCCCTCGCGCCCTACGGAAATTCAGGTATTTGAGGGAAAAGTGCAGGTTTCACTTCCGGACCTTGCTTCGGCTTCGATTGTGAATGCCGGCCATGGAGTGCGTGCCATTGATGCGAAATCGTTAGAGGCAATACCCGTCACGATGACGCGGATGAAGTCTCAACTTGCGAATTTCACCACGATAACGGCGGAAGATTTTTCTAAGACTACTTCGGCAGGCGGATCAATGGAGCAACGTTCTCCTGTGCGTGGTAGCGGAGCATGGAGAGTAGAGAATGATTCGCCACTAATCAAAGATAATCATCTGGAGGGAGACAATTTTCAAGCGTTTTTGCCTTTTCCAGAAATGCAATTTAACTCTGGAGATCGCGTTCTGCTAGCTACAATGGAAGTTAGCAATCCCCAGCTTGGTTCCTTTCACTCTGCTGGGTGGGCTGGCATGAGTTTTTATCACAAAAAACAAGAATTGTTATTTTTTGGCGACGGTTATGGCGACGATCCGCGATGGGCGCTCGATGTGAAACAGCAATTGCCGCTAGTATTCTCGCCAAAAAATATCACTGGACCGCGAACAGTGACATTACGCTACGATCAAAGATCAGGAGAGGTGAGTCTTCATGACGGAGGCATTCCCTTGTCCGCTGCATTTTGCAAAGCCACGCTACCTGTCGGCACAACATTTGATGAAATTCGCCTCAGCGCTTCCGAAGGTGGTACCTTGTCTTTAAAAGGATTCACACTGCGCATTGGCGAATCGACAAATGTTCCTTGAATTGTCTGGCATCCAATGCTTGATCTTGTCTGAAGTTCTGCTACTGTTACGCTATAAGATTGAACGTTGAATCGAAATCTCCCTTCGAAATCATAACGAAGCGCCCGAAAAAGTGGAGGCGTGCTTTGTTGTTGATACTGGCTGGTGTGCTTTTACTGGTATGGCTAAATGGCCCTGGTATTCGCTGGTTGCTGCCAAAGATCGCGTCGCATTTTTTAGAGAAGCAGTCCATGTCGGCGAACTTTTCCGTAAGTGGTTCGGTCCTTAGTGGCATTTCCATTCATGATTTGCGTTTGGTCGGCGGTCCCGTGGTTGCTTTATCAATCAAGGAAATACAGCCTCACTACCATTGGCGTGAATTGATTCATGGTGAAATACGTGGTCTAGCAGCTCATGAAATCAATGTCGATGTTGATTTGGATCGAACGTTCCCTCAGACAAAAAAAGCAGAGCCCGAAGTGCCGTTTGATCTAGCAAAATTGATCGAATCGATTCGCGCTGCGCGATCAAAAACATTGGCGTATGATGTGGATTTTACCACGGGTTCGATCCGCGTGCATCGCTCAGAAAAAGATCTCGTTACTGTCAAACCATCTTCATTTTTCCATAAGCAAAATTCCTCAGACTGGATAGTTTCTCTCGGGACCATAAAGTATTCTGAACGACAAGATTTTCCTGCACAAAAAATACATTTGGAGTGGAGTGAAAATGGACTTTTTCTTGACCAAGTTGGGCTATCCGATGATGTGAAAATTTCTGGGATTACTTTTTCAACGCCTGCAGATCTAAAGCCAGCAGTATCGGCAACGGTCGATGTAGTGAAATCGCAATTTTTTGTCGACGTTAAACCGGATGTTTCCAGTATCAGCATTGCTTTACAAAACGGTGAATTATTCTTCGATGATGTATCAAAATTGCTAGGAAAAGATTTACCAGTGACTGGGAGAATGATCAAATTTTCGCTAGCGCTAACACCACAAAATTTGCCGATTCATGGAATCAGTAATCAGCCGATGACGACTGATTTAACAATGAATTTGCAAGTAAACGATGTAATCTATGAGGGGCGAAAAATTGATCAATGCCTTGTTTCGATTAACAAAATTGGATCTAAAGCAAACATCGAAGTGAAGGCAAATGCGTTAGGCGGTGAATTGAACACTTCCGCCGCATTACTATGGGAAGTGAATCCTACCAATTTGGATCAATGCAAAAATGTGCAATCAGAGCTCGACCTAACGATTCCGAACATGCAGCCGATATTGATTGCCTTAAAACCGGATTTAAAAATACCTAACGAAAAAGTGCTGCCATTGCCGCCGGTCGGTGCCATTCGCTTAAAAGGTAACTATAAGAATCATGCTAGTCGGTTGGGTGATTTTAAAGCGACTCTGGCAGTAACTCCTGAAAATTCAGCCATTGCTCCATTAGAAATGAATTTTTCCCACCAGCAGGAAAATCCTCTGGCGGTTGAGTTGAAAACAGTGAATTTGACTGCTAATGCTAACTATGATGTCGCGAATCGGACTTACCAAGCAGAGGCTGTTCTGAGCGAATGGATTCCTGATCTCCTTTCGCCGTGGATCGCTTGGATGGACAAGTCTATTCCCAGCGGTATCAAAGCATCTCTCGCCTGGAAAGGTAGCGGTTCTCTGAAGGCTTCTACTCATCGTGGCGAAGCGGACCTAAGCGAAATTTCATTCGTGCGCGAAGCAATTGATGCGATCAATGCCAAAGGTCAGATGTCTTACGATTGGCCAAGTTCCGTGAAGATTGAAAATTTCTCAGTAAGGCAAGGCACACAAGAGGTAAAAGTGGATGCCGTATTTGCTGATCAAGTAATTAACATTTCGCAGGTCAGTCTTTCGGATCGTGGGCAAAAACTCATCCAAGGAAAAACTCACATTCCCGTTCCGCAAACGATGAATTCCATCGATGATTTCCTCGCGCAAAAAAATATGTTAGAAGTTTCGATGAAAACCGAAGTTCTACCGATGAGCACATGGAACAACTGGTTGCCTAAAGACTCTCCCTTGCCCATATCTGGGACAACAGAACTTGACTTGCAGATATCCGGCTCGCCAGCGGCTCCGCTGATCAATGCTGAATTCCGGGCCAAAGATGTGCGCTCGTTACAACGCGCTGATCTTCCGCCTGCAGATCTGATTCTGCAGATTAGCACGGAGGCTCAGGTGCTTAAAATGAATGGGCAACTACTTAACCCACGCACTCCACCGACTAGCTTGTCTGCAAAGATTCCCTTTCGTCCTGGGGAATGGGCGAAGTCTCCTGAGCTGCTTAAATCGGAAATCATTGATGCCTCGCTTCAAATCCCCAAACTCGATCTAACTCGATTCAAGGACTTGATTCCTGGAGTGAAGGAAATCGCGGGATTGATTGATGGCAATGTTACCGTTAGAGGAACTATCGGTGCGCCCGACATTCGCGGACAACTTGATTTAACAGCATTTAAAGTGACTTTGCCTAACGAAAAAGTGCCGCCGATCACCAATACTTCTGCGCGATTGACCTTTGCTGATCGTGTGGCTCGTCTTGATTCACTCTCTGCCACCCTTGCGGGAGGTGAAATCAAAGCCTCAGGAACGATGAAGATACCAGCAATTGGTGAGCCATCGCTTGATCTTAGTATCCGTGGAAATTCCTTGCCGCTGTGGCGAGATGCTGCAGTGATTGTGCGGGCCGATGCCGATCTGAAAATCGCTGGATCATGGCAAACAGTCCGTATCAGTGGTCCGATTAAGATTGTCGATAGCATGCTGTATAAGGATTTTGAAATCATCCCCATTGGTAAACCATTCACTTTGCCACAAGCCGCATCGTTGCCTGCACTGGACACGAAGATCAGCGATAAAGTGGAAAGTTTGCCAGCGCCATTTGGCAAATGGGCGCTCGATCTCACCATAAAAACGGAGAATTCCTTTTTAGTTCGCGGAAATTTAGCGCATGGATCGATTGTAGCCGATGTGCGTGTCGGAGGAACTTTAGCAAATCCCTTGCCAGATGGAAGTGCTACGATCAAATCTCTCACCGCAGCATTACCCTTAAGTAAATTGACCATTCAATCAGGAATTGTTAGGCTTACACCTGCTACTGGACTTGATCCCATTCTCGATATTCGAGGGACATCGAAAGTTTCTAACTACGACGTGAATTTATACGTTTATGGCGCTGTATCTGCTCCGAAGATTCTGCTCACTTCCGAGCCTCCTTTGCCCGAGAACGAGATTATGACTCTCCTCGCCACAGGAACCACCACCTCTGGTCTCGGTAACGGTTCTACTGCTCAAACGAAAGCGATGCAATTGTTGATTGAAGAATTCCGTCGCGGTCGTCTGCCCATGGGCAAACGATTATTGCCGCTATTGTCAAAGTTAGAAGATGTGGAAATCGCATTCGGCGATCCTGACCCCTATACCGGGAAAAAATACGCGTCTGCTAAAGTCCCGATCAGCTCTAAATATTTTGTCTCTGGCTCGGTCGATGGTGAAGGCCTCACGCGTAGTTTGTTAATCTTTGAGTTAAAATTTCGTTAGTTGATTCATGAATTTCCGACTCATATCATTGGTCTATTGTTGCTGCTTGTTATTTACGCAGGCGGCAGAAATTAAGATCGTAGGTTTGCGTTCCATGACTCAGGGGGAGGCGATGTCGATCCTAGGTGACCGCATTGCTTTAGTGAAAAAAAAGCCAGCAACGCCTTCTCGCGCGTCAGATGTGGCATTTATGTTAGAGAGTTTGATGCGTTTGCAGGGATATGCTAATGCAGCGGTCACTGGCACCGTCGTGGGTAGTGGTTCTATCATTCAACTCGATGTCAGTGAGGGATACCGCCAATACTTTGGAGAGATTTTTTTGGAGGGGATCGATGATAAAGAGCAAAAGAAAATGATCCGATTATTCACCAGTAATGCCCAAAAACGTTTGCTGGCATTTGCTCAAGGGGTTCCATTCCTCGAAGAAGATGTTGCCATTGGACTATGGTATTTGCAGCAGGAGCTACAATCTAACGGTTATTGGGTCGCGTCAGCAAAGGAGGTGAAACGGACACCGCAAAAAAATGGAGATGTTGATTTTATGATTCAAATTGTAAAGGGGCCGCGTCATCTTCTTAAAATGCCAATCATTTCAGGGGAGCAAGGCTCGGTAAGTTCATTATTACGCGAAAAAATATCAAAATATCAGGGATTGCCCGCCACGACTGCTAACATCAACTCGATTCGTAGTGATGTTGAGACAATCTATCGGGAAAATGGCTACGCCGATGCAAAAGTGCTGCTGAGTGGACAAGCAACAAATGGCAGTTTCCAGCCAGAAATTGCGATTAATCTTGGCAAACGCTATCGTGTGAGTGATGTCACGGTCATTGGCTTAGAAAAAACCAAGTTGTCTCGCGTTGCTAATCGTTTCGCGGATATGAAAGGAGAATACTATGATGCTACGCGCACGGATAAAGAAATCCGCAAACTGCTCAACACCGGTGCGTTTCAATCCGTCAGATGGGAGACGGAAACGTTAGCTGATTCCGATGCGATCGATGCTATCCTGCAAGTGAAAGAGGGCAAGGCGCGCAGTTTTTCCAGCTATGCGGGCTTTCAAACATTCGAAGGACCGATTATTGGTGCGCGTTACAGCGACCGAAATCTGTTAGGAAATCTATGGAACTTCAGTGGGGGATTAGAAATTACAGGTCGGGGTATATTATTTGACACACGATTGGTAGATCCTTGGTTTCTTGATCAAGATCTCACTGCGGGAGTGCGTTTTTTTGCGGTCCATCGAGATCTTGATGTTTACCAAAAATTCGAGTCAGGGTTCTCTGCCGATATGACTTGGGAAATGACGGATCATGATACATTGCTATTATTCGCAGCTTCTTCTTTTGTTAGCATTTCTGGTGCTAAGATCGATGAAGTTGATTTAGGTGCCACTTCCTATAACCACAATCGTGTGCGCTTGACGTGGACTCATGATGAGCGAAACAACACGGTCACCCCTAGTGATGGATGGATTTTTGATACATCTGGCGAACTAGGTACAGTAATAGGGGACGAAAATGCTAGCTATGCAAAATGGGAGGCACACGTGACGGAATACATTCCGATTAAGGAAGTGAATCATATTGCATTAGGTGCGCGCTTGGGAATGATCATCCCAGCGACAACTGGGGAATTGCCGATCGATTTACGATATTTCCTCGGCGGTCCCGGCAGTGTGAGAAGTTTTCCGCAGAGAGAATTAGGCCCACGCAATAGCGAAAATATACCGCGTGGCGGTGAGGCGTATTGGATTGCTAACGCCGAATATGTTCATCAAATTTCAGGGCCGCTAAAAGCAGTTGCTTTTACTGATGTCGGCACATTGAGTGCAGATTTTAGTAGTTTTGATTTATCCGCGTTTGATGTGGCTGTTGGCTTAGGAATCCGCTTGGATTTGCCGATTGGTCCTGTGCGATTGGAGTATGGTCATAATCTCACTCAAGATCCAGGCGAACCAACTGGCGCATTCCATTTTGCGATTGGTGTGCCGTTTTAGTAACTCACTTTTCAGCTTGCCTCGCCAGCTGCGTCTAACAATTTTTTGAACATTCCAGACTGTTTTTCTAATTCTTCAAATGTGCCATTGCCAACGATGCATCCTTGATCAAGCACTGCAATGCGCTGAGCCATTCGTATGGTAGAAAAGCGATGTGCGATGAGAAATGTGGTGCGTCCTTTGCTTAGCTCGCGCAAACTTTCTGCGATTACAGCTTCGCTTTCTGCATCGAGCGCGCTGGTTGCCTCGTCTAGAATTAAGATCGGCGCATCTTTAAGAAACGCTCGGGCCATCGCGATCCGTTGGCGTTGACCTCCTGATAAACTGGAACCACGTTCGCCTACAACGGTCATGTATTTCTCTGGTAAGCGATCGATGAATTCATCGGCAAAGGCTTTTTTCGCAGCATCTTCTACTTCTTCGTCAGTGGCACTCGGGCGGCCGACTCGGATGTTTTCTAAGATACTTTCTTGAAACAAAACTGGCATTTGTGGAACGACTGCAATTTGGCCGCGCAAATCGGTTAGGGACCATTCGCGAAGATCGAAGCCATCGATTCTAACGACACCATGAATCGGATCGAACAAGCGCGGCAAAAGTTGAATCATCGTCGTCTTGCCTGAGCCACTTGGCCCAACAAGAGCAATCATTTCTCCTTGTTTTACCTCGAGCGTTACATTTTTCAGTACCGGTTCTTCTTGATAAGAAAAATCGACGTTTTCCCAGCTAATATTACCTAGCAATTTCCCACGCTTGCGGATGTTTTCGTCTGCGGGATTGCTTACGCTTTCTTCCGCTTGCATGATCATTTCAAGTCGATCTGCGGCAGCTCCGCCTTGGCGCAATAGAGCATTGAGCGCACCTAACTTTTTCACTGGCTCATAAGCCATAAAGAGTGCCATGCCGACGGCGATAAATTGATCCAATGACATTCCGCGCTGCACGCCTAGATACAATGCAATGGAAAATCCCACTGATGCGACTACTTCGATCGATGGCGAAATCATTGCTTTGTATTTTACTACTTTTAACAATAAACGGAGAATGCTGCGAATTTGTGTCTGATAGGATAAAGTTTGCCGTTGCTCTAACTGATAGACGCGCACTTCTAAGGGAGATTGAAGAGTCTCGGCAATGGTCGAAGAAGTTTCGCCCATTTGTTTTTGTACCGCGCGTGAGCGTGCAGCAATTCGTTTCCCTGCTCTGGCTATGGGCAGGATACAAAGTGGTATTGAAAACATGCCGATGAGGGCAAATGCCATGCTATTGTTTTGCACAGACTTTGAGATTAAATAATAAATGGCTGCAATGAGAGTTGCTGGTTGTTTGATCAAATCATTACTGCCTTGAGCAATGGCATACCGCAGTACTTCTGCATCATTGGTCAAGCGTGAGAGAAGATCGCCAGACTTATTGCCGTGGTAATAACTCATCGGTAAGCGCTGTAATTTTTCAAACGCTTGCGACCGAATCCCTTCCAGCACAGAAAATCCAGCTTTGTTGATGAGATAGGAATTCATGTAACCAGCGAAACCGCGCACCAGAAATATCGCGGGAATAAACATGCAGACAATTAGAGTTAGTGATTCTGCGGAGCCATCTAGCCAATTCGCTTGAAAGCTCAATAACCATTGTGGCACTTTATCCATTCGATCGGTGGCATGAAAAAGTAGAGGGAAAACATGCTCCAGCAGGGTAGGCAGCCCCAAGCCGCTGGCAACGCCGTAAAGAATGCCAAATAAGATGCCTCCGATAAAGGTGCCTTTCACCTTAAGTAGGTGATGATAATATCTTCTGAGAGAACTCTTTTTCACTCGCCGAAACTACATGCGTTACTGGTGTTCTGGCAATAGCCATTTATGAATTGTTAGATTATTGCGCTTTGGAATGCCAGCGCCAGTATACAGCGGTTATTATTTGTGGAGACGAATATTGATCTCATAAGATATCATTTTATTTTTTAAAGACAGCCATTATTTCGCATCATGAAGCTCAAAGGCTGGACCCTGACGAAACGCCGTGCTGGCCATTCCCCCCGAGTCAAGGCTTCCAAATCCGTCGCGGATCTACTTAAGCAACGTTGGGCAACCGACCTCGCTTCGAGTTCATCCAGCACGCAAGGCTCAAACTTCGTGCTTGGATTCACCGCTATAACAATCATTGATCACACCAATCATTCAAATACAAATCGCTCAACCAATACTATACAAGCATATGCAATAAAGCAGCCCTAAACACTTGATCGGTTTTTTATTTATGGAAAATCATTATGTTTTTGATATTTCTCTAGTTTTCGTTCAGTATTCAAATCGCAGACAATATGAAGAAAAATATCATTGTATCAGCTATGTGTCTTTTGGGTGCCCTTAGCACTGTATCAGCCGCGCAACCTCTCAAAGTTCTTCTCGTGATCGGCGGCTGTTGCCACGATTACGCGAAACAACAATTCATTCTTGCCGACGGGATTCAAGCCCGAGTCAACTGTGAAGTGAAAATTGAATACTCTGCCAGCGGCAATACCAAGCCAGAGTTTGCGATTTATAAGAATCCCGATTGGGCGAAAGGTTATGATGTGGTCATTCACGACGAATGTGCCGCCGATATTACGGATAAAACGATCATCGATAATATCGTCAATGCTCATAAAAATGGTGTGCCAGCAGTGAATCTTCATTGTGCGATGCATTCGTATCGCAGTGGTAGTTTCAAGCAACCTATGGCACCCGATGCTCCTGAAGCAGCATGGTTTAACATGCTTGGCTTGCAAACCTGCAGTCATGGCCCGCAACTGCCGATCGCCATTACATATACTGACAAAAATCATCCGATCACCAAAGGTTTAGAAGATTGGACGACAATCAAAGAAGAACTCTACAACAATGTGCACGGTATGGAAGGCAATTTCAAAAACTGGCCAACGGCTCATCCGCTTGCAGAGGGCAAGCAAGGCGCAGGTGACAAACCAGGACAAAATCACACGGTGATTGTGTGGACAAACGAGTTCAGTGATAAGAAAACGAAAATTTTCAGCACTACTCTCGGACACAATAATGATACGGTAGCGGACGCACGTTACCTTGATTTGGTGTCTCGTGGACTGCTTTGGTCATGTGGAAAATTAGACAAAGACGGCAAAGTCATGGCTGGCTTCGAGTCGACACGCGCTAAGTAATTTTTCTCTTTTTTACTTCTACAAAAAAACAAGCTCCCCAGTTGGGGAGCTTGTTTGCGTTAGAGGCTTGTCATCAACTTCTATTCTGGTTTGATATCCATGGATGCATACTCACCATCTTTGCGACGATAGATGATCGACAAGCAGCCGCGGCGTGCTGATTTGTAGAGAATAAATGGCCTGTCGCCAAGTTCTAGCTCCATGATCGCATCTTCTTTAAACATCGTGCGAAGTTTGTAGTTGTCGGCATGGATGATGTAGGGGATCGGATCTTCTACGGATTCTTCTGGATGATCTAGGGCTTCTTCGTTGAAATATTTCTCATCGAGATAACGGATCGACTCATTGCGGTGAGGGCGATTCTTTTTCATCAAGCGAGTTTTTTGTTTGCGCATACGGCGAGCAATTTTGTCAATAGTAGCATCTAGCGCCGCATACATATTGGCATCTTCGCTCTCAGCTTCGATGGTGATATGATTGGCGCAATAAAGGATGATTTCGGCAATGTGGCGGTTTTTCTGCACGTCGAGTACAATTTTCGCTTCGATGATGCGCGGGTAATCAAGATGGAGACTCTCGATTTTCTTTTCCGCGTGCTCTTTTAACGAAGGAGTGAGTTGCTCGTGTCGCACGGTTATAGTGATAGGCGGATTCACATTTGCAGTTTGCATTGTCTTGTTCTGTATTTGTTATATTAGAAACGAAACCATTTCATTTCTATGAAATCAATATGCACCAGCCATCGAAGAATGCCATGAAAAAATGCAGATTTTTTTTCACAACAAACTTTTTTCTATGCCGATTCAGCTTGACATAAAAATTGATTAAGTTACGTCAAACAACATGCAGAGCAGGAGACGTTTTCTTTATGATTTTTCAGTGGGGGTGACTAGTTGGGTAAGTATGTCAGATCTCGCCATGGCGCAAACTACGGCGGTGCAATCTGATCAGTCACTGTCATTTTTTTTAGTAGGGGACACCCATTATGCTGCCGACGCTGCTGATGTTTCTCGAATGGACGAGACATCTCACGCCTATAACATCCGTTTGATCGAATGGCTGAATCGTCTGCCGGGAACTTCATTTTCTGAGGCAACGGGTGGTCAGCGGATCGCTAGTCCGCACGGTGTAATTCATGCGGGTGACTTAATCGATAATGGAGATAAAGGACCGTCAAAATATCCCCAAGCAAGAACTGAAATTGCTGCGTGGATCGCAGATTATGGATTGAATGGTGGGGATGGAAAATTAAAGTGGCCTGTGCGCGAGGTTCATGGGAATCATGATAGTCCGCATGGCGATGGCCCGGTGATTCCTTTACTCAAAGAGCGCAATCGCAAACGTAGTGGTCTTGCGCTGATTTCACATAATGGATTGCATTACTCCTGGGATTGGGGAGGCGTTCATTTTGTTGCTCTAGGAATCATTGTAGGCGACACGAAAGAATGTGTTCGCAAACGTAGATATGCGGCGCTGGACAGTCTCGCATTTTTGCAACAGGACCTTGCGGAATCAGTGGGAAAAAGTAAGCGGCCTGTCATCATCGTGAGTCATGTTGATGTTCATCGCTACGCGACTGAATGTTCTGCCGAAGAAGTGCTAAATCACGAATGGGATTTCGCTGATGTGCAGGCATTTTACGAAGTTCTCAAACCGTATCGTATTGCTGCAATGTTATGCGGACATACGCACGTGCGGAAAATTGCGCGCTGGGATGGTTCTGGCAATGATCGTGTCGCAACAGGTATACCTTTCCTTAATACCGATAACTCGGCGCACTTTAATAGTGAAACGCAGGGATTATTGCACATCGAGATGAACAATACCCATCTCATTGTGCGCGAGTTTGTCACCAAAGATGCTTGGCTTACTGGGGCATGGACTCCGCAAGTTTGGAGTTTCCCATTGACGTAAAGCAGATGGTTTGATTCTGCGCCATTGACAAACGTTGCGTTCTTGAGGAAGTTCGTCTTGATGATTACTACGATTTTAACGCATCCTGGCTCCGCGCATAAGGATGAATTCTTAGCCTGCTGTCTTTTAGTGGCGGTGCATGGCGTGCCGATAGTGCGCCGCGAACCTACAGTCGCAGATCTCGACGACCCAGCGGTGATCGTTGTTGATGTGGGCGGTGAATATGACGAAAGTAGGATGAATTTTGACCATCACCAATTTCCTGCCGATGCACCGCCGATTTGTGCGTTGAGTTTGGTTATGAAGCATCTTGGCATTTATGATGATGCGCGGATGTTTTGTGAGTGGTTAGAGCCGGCAGAATGGTTTGATACTCGCGGACCTGTGAAAACAGCAGAGTGGCTTGGTGTTTCGCGCGAGTCGTTAGGAAAGCTTCAATCGACGATTGACGTCACGGTATTGCGCAGGTTTGCTTTTTGTCAGCGTCTCGAAAAGGGCAATCTCATATGGGATTTGATGCAGGTAATTGGTCAGGATTTGTTGTATTACTTGCGAAGCATGCGTGAGCGCATCGAGGCATTACGCGTAAATCTCGTTTTTTGGGATATGGAAAAAAATGGAGAAGTTTTTCACGCGGTGTTTCTTCCGCGTATGGATTCTATGATCGATGACCCTTCGGGTGGAATGACTCGCTATTTGCGCTCCATTGGAAAAAATGAAGAAATTGCAGCATTGATTTATCCAGATCGTCGGGGAGTGGGTTATGGGTTGAGTCGGAACAATGATCATCCGCGTCTTGACTTCACGATGATCGAACAATGTGAGGATGTGCATTTTGCTCATCCGCGTGGTTTTGTAGCCAAGACTTCGGCCACGGAAGAATCTCGTTTGCGAGAATTATTGGTGGCTTCATGGACGGCGAAATGATCATGAGTTCACCACCGACAGTTGATCTCGGGACTACAATTCTCAAGGGCGTTTCACGTTCGTTCTATCTGAGTCTGCGCTTCTTGCCAGCGGCCATGCGTGAGGGAACTAGTCTGGGATATTTGCTCGCACGAATGAGCGATACCATTGCGGATACTACTGGTGTGGCTGTGGTAACGCGATTAGAATTGTTAGATGATTTTGATCGTGCAGTCCAGTTGGGAGGAGAGTTTTTTTGCCCGAATAAATTGTCAGAAAATTGTGTGGTAGGGGAAAAAATTTTGTTAGAAAAAGTTAATCCTATTTTGTCATGGTTGTGCAGCGTTCCTGCTGAAGTGGCAGCCTTGATTCGTGCGGTGATTGCGGAAATTATTTCGGGGCAACGTCTTGATTTGGTGCGTTTTGGTAATGCCTCTGCGAACGATCAAATGCTGTTGCATGATGATCATGAACTCTACGATTACTGTGACCGCGTGGCCGGCAGCGTGGGGGAATTCTGGACAAGGCTTGGTTTGCATTGCTATGGCAATGACTTTTGTGATCAATCGACGCAGCAAATGATCGAGTGGGGACGTTCGTTTGGAAAAGGATTGCAGCTCGTCAATATCCTGCGGGACTTACCTGAGGATGTGAAAGCTGGCCGGTATTACCTGCCTGATTCTGCTGTAAATGATTTGATGGCTCTTCATCGGCAGTGGTGTCAACGCGCCGAGATTTTAGTGCAATCTGGTTTACAATATGCGCATTCGCTAAAAATGCGTCGTATCAGATCCGCCTCTGTCTTGCCCGCGCTGTTGGCGCTGGAAACATTAGAAAAAATGCACGATGTCTCATGGTCGCGCTTGAGTCAACGGGTGAAGGTGACACGGAGCACAGTATTTCGTTGTTTTGTGGAAGCGGTCGTATTTTGAGTGTTTACGAGATCAGCAATCTACTTCATGATCAAGCCGATGTTACGCCTGCAAAAATTTAATGATCTCTCAGAGTTAACTGGCGCGTTGCATCTAGCTCTTGGAGTATTCGATGGCGTTCATATGGGGCACCGCGCGGTGATTAATACTGCGCAACAGGCCGCAGCGCGGGATGGGGGTAGCTGCGGCGTGGTGACATTTGATCCACATCCGATTCGGCTCTTGGCGCCAGATCGGGCACCGAAACAGCTGTTGGCATCGTTGGATCATAAAGCGCGATTGTTAGATGAAATCGGCGTTGATTTTTTGTTAGCACTTTCTTTTACCCGAATGCTGGCGGCGCTAGATGCGGAAATTTTTGTCGAACAGATGGTAGCAACTGGGCAGGTGAAATCCATCTCGGTGGGCGAAGATTGGCGTTTCGGTAATGGGCGAAAGGGCGATGTCTCGTTGTTGCGTGCTATGGGTGAGCGGCATGGATTTGCGGTGAATGCACTGCCACCAGTAATGCACCAAGGAGAGAGAATTAGCAGCACTCGCATTCGGCAATCGATCCGCGATGGCGCGATGGCGAATGCTGCGGAAATGTTAGGCCGCCCTTATGGGATCGAGGGTATTGTGGTGAAAGGCCAGGAACTCGGGCGGACCTTAGGATTTCCCACCGCAAATGTTGCTTTCGGCGAAGAGCAATTACCTCCCGATGGAGTGTGGGCTGTGCGGGGTCGTCTCGGTCATGTAGCATGGACAGGTGTAGCCAATCTCGGCTGTCGTCCTACAGTTAACGGCACGGCACGGGTACTAGAAGTGCATTTGTTTGATCATCAGGAAGATCTTTATGGCAAACTGTTAGAAGTAGAATTCGTAAAATCCCTGCGCGATGAGAAAAAATTCGCCTCCATCGATGAATTACGCCATCAAATCAGCCTAGATGCCATTGCCGCGCGTGATTTTTTTTCTCACAGCTCATTATGACGATATTCTTGGAAGAAATGGTGGTCAAATCGACGTATAGCGCTTAGTTATTTCTTCCTTCAACTCATGGAACGTTACGATTTACCGATGTCTGTGCCTTTTGTTCATCGCGTGTGTTTTACGCGCGATTCCTTTGCTGTGGACAATTCTTTGCTGCGTGACCTGCTTAGTGAGGGTGGCGGCCGGCGAGTATTGGTCTTTCTGGAAGCCGCTGTGGCGGATGCATGGCCGCTACTTACTGCTCAGATTCAGTCTTATTTCAGTGTTGGCAATGTCACGCATTCTGGTACCGTAGTGGGCTTTGGAGGAGAGCCTGCAAAGGCTGATGATCATTTGGTTCGCTCGGTTTGGGATAAAATTGAGAAAGAAAAAATTGACCGTCATTCCTATGTCCTCTGCATCGGCGGCGGCGCATTTCTCGATGCTGTTGGTTTTGGCGTCGCAACGGCTCATCGAGGTATTAGATTTTTGAGATTCCCTACAACTACTCTCTCTCAAGACGACAGCGGGGTAGGGGTGAAAAATGGGATCAATTCGTTTGGCAAAAAAAATTGGGTTGGTACCTTTTCGGTGCCTTATGCAGTTGTGAACGATTTTCTCTTTTTACGCTCTCAGAATCCTGAAATCAATCGACAAGGCCTCATTGAGGCGATCAAAGTTGCGTTAGTAAAAGACGTGGCTTTTTTTGACTGGATCGAGGAACACGCGGCGGCACTCTCGCTGCTTCAAGACGATGTGCTGCAAGAATGCGTGAAACGCTCTGCATTACTCCACGCTCGGCACATCACTAGCGGTGGCGATCCTTTTGAAATGGGTAGCAGCAGACCGCTCGATTTTGGTCATTGGGCCGCACATAAACTCGAACAACTCACACAATTTCAACTCAGCCACGCAGCGGCCGTTGCCATTGGCTTGTGGCTCGATGTGAAGTATTCGGTGAAATGTGGATTGCTATTGCAGTCCCATGCTGAACGGATCGGGCGCGTGCTACAACGCATGGAAATGCCCATGTTTCACGAAATGTTGTCAGTTCGCGATGCTGATGGCGCATTGTTAGTGATCAAAGGATTAGAAGAATTCAGGGAGCATCTTGGCGGTCGACTCACCGTGCTGCTGTTGAAGGAGCCAGGGGTGGGCGTGGATGCATATGAAATGGATGCATCACTCATTGAGACATGCGTGCTAGAAATGCAGCAAGCTGCGATGCAGCTGCGTTAATCGATTATCGCTCCAAGTATCCCGCTAAGGAATCGCGCAATACACCGCGTGCGCGAAAAAGTAGGCTTTTTACCGAAGATACACTCGTATTAAGTGTCCGGGCAATATCCTCGTAATCCATGCCTTCAAAGGTTCTTAAAACAACCGCCAGTCGTTGCTGCTCGGGCAATGCGGCGATCGCTTGATCGATGCTCTGATGCAATTCACGTTTTTCCATGCCGTGATCTGGTTGCAGTGTTTCATCGCTATGTGCGGAGGACGGTCCGTGTTCCTCGAATTCATCTAACGAAACTTCCTTTTTCCGCGAACGCCGCCGACTTTCATTGAATACTAAATTACGCGCCACCGTGAATAGATAGGTGGTAAATTTTGCCTCTGGTTTCCATTTCGGAGCGGCATTCCATATCCGCACGAATACCTGCTGCGCAATGTCTTCTGCTTCGTGCTGATCATTCAGCATGCGTGCCACTGTCCCGATGACTGCCTGCTGATGACGCTCAATCAATAGCCTCAGCGCTTGCTCATCACCGCGGGCACAACGATACATCAGCTCGACGTCGATTGCATCCGCAGCGGATTTGTCGCCGAGATCGGTAGAAGATTGATCAGATATAGAACCAGCCATGTATGTTGCTGCGGTCATCGTTCATGAAAAGAAACCAAGTGGAAAGCGAGAAGTTGCGAAATATTTCTCCACTGTCCCGTTATTTTCATGGGCATTATCGCCTGTACTAAGCGATTTTTTTGCTAGGATAATATTCGTTTTTGCATATTTTCTGATACAATATAAATTCAGCTTTCGTAACGGATGACGTCTATGAAGTTTTTGTTCCTTTTTTCAATGCTTGCTTGCGCTCTGCTGCGTGCGGACCCCGCTGCTGTGTGGGATAAGGAAATGATGCCGATCCTTGAAAATTATTGCTTCGATTGTCATGCGGATGGTTCCAAAAAAGGAGATTTCTCTTTCGAAAATTTCCCTACGATTGCCTCCATGCAGGCGAACCGTTCGATTTGGAAACGGGTGAGAGAAAATCTCACGATGGAGCTCATGCCGCCGATTGATAAGGATCAGCCATCGCGCGATGAACGAAAAAAACTAGTGGCTTGGATTGATGCCGCAGTATTTCCCATTGACCCCAAAAATCCCGATCCTGGCCGTGTTACTCTTCGCCGTCTCAACACTTTCGAGTATCAAAACACAGTGCGTGATCTCGTAGGCGTAACACCTGACACTTCGCTGCTACCGCCAGATGATGGTGGTTATGGTTTTGATAACATCGCTGATGTGCTGTCGCTCTCCCCCGCACATGTGGAAGCCTACCTCACCACTGCGGCGAACACACTCGATGAAGTTTATGGAAAAACGTCCCCGCCCAGCAAAGACATTCCACCAAATACTCTCAGTGGTAGCCCTGCATTTGATGGTGAAGAATTTAGCATGTATACAGGCGGAACACGCTCCATTGCGCTGCGGGAAAAGCCTGGGAAATATAAAGTCACCTTTCGCTTAGGTGGTGAGCAAGCCGGTGATGAACCCGTCAAAGCAGTCATTACTCTGGGCAAGGAAAAGAAAGCCATAGAGATCCCCAAACGAACTCCAGAAAAATTCAGCATCACCACTGACATTGGGCCGGATGCGAATCTGCTAGCGATCGAGTTCACCAATGATTTTTGGGATGAGAAAACCAAAGGCGATCGCAATTTGATCATTCATGGCATCACTCTAGAAGGTCCTCTCGATGGTGGCCCCAAACGTGCCGCAGTATTGTTTCCTCCTAGGAAAGAAAAAATGACCGACGATCAATACGCTGCACTGGTGCTGAGTAATTTTCTTTCCCATGCCTTCCGCCGTCCTGCCACCGAGGATGAGATTGCTCGCCACTACGCGTTCGTTAAAAAAAATCGTAAGCCAGGTCAGAGCCTTGAAGATGCGATGCGCCCTGCGTTCGAAGCTGCATTGATCTCACCACAATTTTTGTTTCGTGAACTCCATGCCGTATATTCGTTAGAGAAACCGGGCGCCGTAGTTCCCGTTCCGGAGTTAGCATTGGCGGCGCGTATGTCTTATTTTTTGTGGAGTTCTACACCGGATGATACCACTCTAGCGCAAGCTGCGGCAGGTCAATTGCGACAAAACTTCACCGAAGAAATGAACCGCCTCATTCGCGATCCGAAGTCGAGTGCGCTGATCGATCGTTTTTTTGGTCAATGGCTTCAGTATCAAGATGCCGATTTCATTCCAGTTGACACCAAACTCTACCCCGCCGTTAACGACCAGTTGCGCAAAGCCATGGTCAAGGAAACCCGCACCTTTTGTGAAGACCTCTGGAAAAATAATCTGCCTATCACTCGCTTGATTGATGCTGACTACACTTATGTCAATGAACGTCTTGCCCGTCATTATAAAATATCTAACGTAAGTGGTGATGATTTTCGTAAAGTCCCCTTGCAAGACCCTCAGCGTCGAGGCATCTTAACTCAGGGTTCCATACTCGTGTTAACTTCCAATCCTAACCGAACTTCACCCGTGAAGCGCGGCAAATGGGTGTTGGAAACATTACTCGATCAGGCACCACCGCCACCGCCGCCGAATGTTCCTTCGCTTGCGCCACCTAGCCATAGTAGTACGGCTAGATCGATGCGGGAGCAACTTGAGGCCCATCGCAAAGACGCCGCCTGCGCTTCCTGCCATAAGCTGATGGATGGTATAGGATTTTCCTTTGAAGCCTTCGATGTTGACGGCTCTCGCCGCCCTGATGGCTTTGATTCACAAGGAGTTTTATCCACAGGCGAACGCGTGGATTCTCCCGCTGCGTTAGCGAAAATTATTGCCGAACAACGTGCCGGAGTCTTTCACCGCGCCTTTGCCGCAAAACTACTCACCTTCGCATTAGGCAGGGGGTTGGACTACTACGATCATCCAGCCATCGATAAAATCGTCGCTTCTGCCGCCAAAGAAAATCATACTCTCCACGCCTACCTGCGTGCTACTATGGTATCATTTCCCTTTCAATATTATCGTAAGTAATAGCGTAAGATTTATGGATTCATTGTGATCATGAAAAAATACTCACATCTTCGGTGTTTTGCTTTTCGTTCATACTTCTGGCTGTTGGTGTTTGTTTTTCATGGATTGCCATCTTCTGCGGCGATTTATGAAGTCGGTCCTAGCAAAGAGTTGGCAGAGATTGAGGCGGTGCCATGGGAATCACTCGTTGCTGGGGATGTGGTGAATATTCACTGGCGTGCCGAACCTTATCGCAGCAAGTGGGTTATCTGTCGGCAGGGAGAGCTCAACAAACCGATCATAGTGCGCGGCGTTGCGAATCAGCAAGGTCTGTTGCCAGTGATCGATGGTCGTGATGCCGTTACGCGCAAGGAGTTGAATTTTTGGAGTGAAACCCGAGCCGTGATCAAGATCGGCGGCGCCAACAAACCAGCGGACTTGATACCGCAACACATCGTTGTGGAGAACTTGGACATTCGCAGTGCTCGGCCACCTTTTGCGTTCAACGGTCGTAACGGGAAAACTGCATATGATTCCAATGCCTCAGCACTTTTCATTGAAAAAGGTGAGCACATCATCGTACGAAATTGTGTGATCCACGACAGTGGCAATGGATTATTTTCCAGCTATATGGCAAAGGATATTCTTATCGAAAAATGTTTCATCTACGACAACGGAATTGAGGGGAGCATTCTCGAGCACAACAGCTACACAGCAGCGCAAGGCATTACGTTTCAATTCAATCGCTATGGACCATTGCGCAAAGGTTGTCTTGGCAATAATCTAAAAGATCGTTCGGCAGGCTTGATCGTGCGGTACAACTGGCTCGAAGGCGGGAATCGTCAATTGGATTTGGTGGACGCGGCCGACAGTCCGATCCTGCGCGATGATCCTCGTTATCGTTCTACCTGGGTCTATGGCAACGTTCTCATCGAGCGCGAAGGCGATGGCAACAGTCAGATTGTGCACTACGGTGGCGATAGCAAAAAGAAAGAATGGTATCGCAAAGGAACACTCTATTTTTACAACAATACCGTGGTATCGACGCGTCGCAGTCCGACGATGATCTTCCGCTTGTCCTCGGGCGATGAGCAGGTGGATTGCCGAAATAATATTTTTTATGTCACTGAAGCAGGGCCAAACCTCGCACTACTAGAAGGTGCTGGGCGTGTGAACTTGCAGCATTGCTGGTTCAAAAATGGTTGGGTTCCTACTCGTGGTGAATTGCTTGGTAAGATCACTGGGCAGGATGCTTGTCTCTCGGGGAACGATCCGTCGTTTCTCAACCCAGAGCGCCAAGACT
>CAIRGO010000293.1 GCA_903878115.1 Akkermansiaceae bacterium
CCGCTCAAGACGGCGAGGTAATCCCTTGAACAGGAAAGAAGGAAACGGTGTGTTGCAACCGCCTGCCAGACGTGACTAGAGGCTTGAGAAGGCTCAATTCGATACGACTCGCCAATCTCAAGGGGAAATGCCGCAGAGATTGGACTTTGAAATGACAGTCGTATTTCATCGTGATTGCGCTGGGTAATACGTCCTCGCAACAATGGTCGATGCCACACCATCGAGTGAGAAATCACCGCAGGCACTAGAGTACATGTATCACCGTCGCGAAAATTATCGGCAAGGGCCTCAGCCTCAGGTAGGGAAAATGTCGCGTTGAGGCGCTTCTCGTCCATGTGAATCAGGCGAAGCCCATCAAGAATATCCCCGGACTGCCGCTTTTGTTCGGTATCATGACGCCACAGGGAGAGGCGGGTGCGAGCGCCTAGTGAGGTTCCATGTCCCAGCCATTGAGCCATTGCCTCTCGGAGAGTGTGCGCGCTCATCGCCGCCCACAGGCTGTCTTTGAATGAGTTCTGCTTCTTGTTTTGAAGCCACGTTAAGTGATCATCAAATTTGCCCGGCGTTTCTTTTCTCGCCTCATCTAGCGAACTACTGATAAATTGATCGGAGGCGATAAGTTGGTGAGCTAATTGGTTTCTCGCCCTGAGCACGGTATTACGATCAGCGGAAGTTAGATTGAAATCGCGATCAGGGTCTGCGGACATGGCGAAAAACATCTTCATCGGCGGGATGCTGCCGGAGACATCTTCCATCACCATTCCATAACAAGCCAGCTGCAGTCGTTGCTTGGCCGCCTTGGAAAATCGATCGTCCGGATATTTATCCAACGGATCCTCGTTGAGTTTAATTTCGATGATCGTGCCGTCTTCGTCGATTAAGTCAGTGCGTCCCTCGATCCCCAAACGAGGAGAGAACCAAGTCGCTTCGATTTGTGTCTTCTTACCACGGCGATTATGAGTCAGCGCCTTTACATTTGCACGTATACGGGGATGCCCAAGTTTTTTGCGAAGCTCTCCTGCGATATCTTGATATTTCTCGCCAGTCACCACCTGCTCGACAATTTCGTCATGGTCCAAATCCGATTGCAAAGACTGGTCGATGACGTCGTTAAGGGCACTTCCGCTGCGCATGCTAGGATTATTACTTTCCGAGGCCTTGAGCTTATCGACAAAAAAGCGCCAACCAGGCTTGTCGATGGATTCAGCGATGTCACGAGGGCCAAACATCAAATCGGGAGCAAGAACCAGCATTGTTTGATCGTCAGCTATCGCGGAATGAGGATATTCAGATGTTCCCCGCAAATGATGAATCGAAAGAACATCCCCGCGACGCAGCGGACATGGCATCTGTGCATCGTAGAGATGTTGGGGAATACGTACACGACAGACTTGCATCTCAGCATTCTCTCCAACCAGCTCGATGTGGTTTTCAACATCCAGCGAGTCTTCGATCAAACTCAGTTCAAGATGGCGGATTGGCAAATCCCAGACGTACGTCCTAAATTCTTCTCCGGAAGCTTTTTCCATAGTCCCATCCAAAACCTGTTCCAAACCTGGAGGCAAGGGATCAATTTCCTCATCTTCCGACGTGGAAATAACATCAAGTAGCTTTTCATTAGCATTTTCTGGAGGGATGATCGAAGGCAGCTGATTTTCGACTGACGCCTCAGCAGCCAGGGATTCTGGGACTTTTTGAGAAACCTCCTCAGTCCGAGCTGGTTCAATAGGGTCAGATTCGGGTAATCGTTCCTTTTGTTCGATTACAAGGATCTCTTCGATCTTCTCCGCTTCGTGCTTTGAAATTGTAAATTCGAGGTTGTTATCCTCCGCTGTCGGGAGCAACTCCCACTCAACTTTGCTAATGATCACTTCGTCAACGGTTTTCGCCTCGGAATCAAGAAACGAACGATCCCTCAGATCTCGAAGAAAATTTCTTAGTTGCACCTTGGGCTCCTGTCTCGCAAGGAGAAGGGCGAGTTCATAGACCCGCAGGAAGGAAGTTTCCCATGAATCGGAATGGACCGGGACAGCTTCCGCATCGGTTTTATGCACCGCATGTTGCGAAAGGTGGCGCCAAACATTGCGAAAATGGTCGCGGCCTTTGCGGTAGTCTTTCTCAAGCTTGTGAAGCTTGCACGCAATACTCGCCAGCTCCGGCGTGCGCCGACTGCTGGCATAATCTTGCCAAACATCCGCCGATGAGACTGACTCGTTTACCATGGACTCAAGAATCGGCCGCAAGGCACGCAAGGCATCTAGCCGAGTCAAATCCTCATCTTCTCGACGAATACACACCGGCAAGCCAAAATCCATGGACGCACAGGATGTATTATTAATCCATGTCGCTTGCTTTAAGCTTTCGACCCATGAAATCAGTCGAGTCAATTCCTCATCCCTGATCGGCGTTCCAAGCAAGTCAAGCAGACTGGTCAGCAGAAGTTCCCATTGATCCAATCTCATCGAACCAAGAATCGCCCATGCCTGATCATCCTGAGTATGAGACATTTTGTTCAAATGCCGACGCAGTTCATGAAGGCGACTCTCCTCATCCTCCGACAAACCATGAGCCTGGCAATGGGCATCCACGAGAAGATGTCCCTGCTGACCGGAAAGTTGCCCCTTGATCTCTGCCTCATAGCACGGACGCAATGCCCGCCAGATGTCCAACGCGAGCAAGCCCGATGACCTACCACGCAAACGACGTCGCCAAAGGTTCAAAAGAGCCTGGCGTGTATGTCGCGGACTAATATCGGCACCAGAGATAAGATTTGATGTTTGTTCATCTCGCATTGATGAATAATATGATAAGAACTGGTGCATGACAAGTCTCCATATTTTTTTAGATATGTATCATCCGTACTTGTAATGCTACTGAATAGCTCCATATTATTGTGTAGCACATGAGGCAATCAAACATAGAATGGATCATTCGTGGCGAGTCATTTCAAATGGAGGAAATAGGCTCAGGCGATGATTTTCCCGCGATTCTCGTTCACTTGATACGTCAACGCAATATTGCCGAGCACAGCACGCTCGAATCTTTTCTCAACCCCGAACTCAAAGACCTTGCCGATCCCTTTTTACTGCCAGAAATAGATCTTGCGACGAAACGAATTTTTGAGGCAATTGATCAAAAGCAACAAATTCGTATTTTTGGAGATTACGATGTTGATGGTGTCACTTCCATCTCAGTGATGTGCTCAATCCTGCGCGCTTACGGTGTTGCTCCGAAATTTTTCATCCCCCATCGTAGTGTGGAAGGCTACGGTCTCAGCATGGCGGCATTAGAGCGCTTTGAACGTGAATGTACAAAAAAGCCAGCCGAACAGGAAGGCGAACAGGAAGGCGAACAGGAAGGCGAACAGGAAGGCGAACAG
>CAIRGO010000294.1 GCA_903878115.1 Akkermansiaceae bacterium
CTGTTCGCCGGTTAAAGCGGCACGCGAGCTGGGTTCAGAACGTCGCGAGACAGTTCGGTCCTCTATCCTCTGTGGGCGTAGGAAAATTGAAGGGTTCAAACTCTAGTACGAGAGGACCGAGTTTGACGCACCTCTGGTGCACCTGTTGTTCTGTCAAGAGCATAGCAGGGTAGCTACGTGCGGAAGGGATAAGCGCTGAAAGCATCTAAGCGCCAAGCCCCTCCTAAGATGAATTTTCCCTGAAGGATCGTGGAAGACTACCACGTTGATAGGCTGAAAGTATAAATGCAGTAATGTATGAGCTTAGCAGTACTAATCATCCGATTGGCTTGATTTCTTCGAAATCGGCTATTTTTACCAAGGACTACAATCAAAATACCTTTTCTTTACAGATTATTACTACTACTTTCCATGTAGATGTCAGAGAGCGATCTCAAAGACAAAAAAGATCCGACCGATCAGTCAACTCTGACTAATCAGACAGATCAAAAAAGCCACCAGAGAACCGGCTCTTTTAGAGAAGATTCGCCCTCTGGTGACCACAGCGAAGTGGAACCACCCGGTCCCATTCCGAACCCGGAAGTGAAACGCTTCAGCGCCAATGGTAGTGAGACGATAGGTCTTGTGAGAGTAGGTCGTCGCCAGGTATATGCCCCGTTCATGGTAACATGAGCGGGGCTCTTTTTTGTACTTTTTTATGAGATATAGGTCCTATAGGGCCTAGCGGACTTATTTCACCTGAGTAGCCAAGAAATCAGCTACTAGTTGGCTGAACACAGCTGGCTGATCCCATGGGACACGGTGGCCCGCGCTTTCGATCACTTGTAGAGAGCCTTGCGGGATATAAGGCACGGTAGTTCTAGCAATATCCGTAAATTTCGTATCATATTCACCCGTAAACCAGGCGACGGGACATGAAATGGATGGCAGTAAGGCTAAGAGATTGGACTGCGCACCCAGGGACCAATCAATAAAACTACGAGCAATTTCCTTGCGTCTCATGACTAATAAGTTTTTATCCAACCAGTTGGTATGTTCTGTGTGGGCTGGTTTTAGTATAATTTGTGAAGACCATTCGTTGATGAAGTTTTGCCATGAATCACGCAAGGCTTTGGTGGACCACTCCGCATCTGTGGCGCGGCGCATGCCCCTTTCCGCTTCTGTTGCCAAGCCAGGATGGGCAGAGATCACCACAGCGGCCGACCACAAAGCGGGAGAATCGATCAAGGCATGAAGTGCGATGCGACCACCGAGAGAATAACCGATGATCACATGCTTGCCCGGGCAGGCGGCGACTTCGGCGTTTAGCGCGCAGCCAACTTCTTGTAATGATTTAGGGCAGCAATCGAGAAAACGCCAGAGATCCACAGCGCGAACTTGATAGCCTAGCGAAGTCGCGAGTTGTGAAAATTCCTGCCAATCAGCAGCCATGCCAACAGCACCGTGGAGGCACCAAATTGTGATGGGTTCTTTTGGTTTCATTTGAATTGATCCCAGCGTTGCCAAAATTCGATCGTCTGTGCTTTATCAGGAATGATTTCCAATAGGGTAATTGAATCCCCAACGACGAAGGAATCGAGGTCGTCTAAGCACGTGGCGCGGCAGTAATTCATGCCCCACATGGTTGCCCAACCTTCAAGGGAAATAGGATGTGGGTTGAGCATCATGATACGAGCATTTTCCTGCATCTTCTGTAAGCGTGGTAATCGTTGGAAAATTTGCCCACCGCCATTATTGATGACCACCAAAACTCGGCCATTTTGCTGGCATTGAGAAAGGATAAATGGCGCTGCTAAATCATAGAGAGCAGTGAGATCGCCAACTAGTGCCCAAGCATTTTCATCGTTTGCGGTAACGCCTAACCAAGAACTTAACTGACCATCGATGCCATTAGCACCGCGATTCGCCCACACGGCAGTGATCGGTCGTTGCTGCTGGGCAAAAAGGTTCCATTCACGGATAGGCAGACTGTTGCCCAGGTAGATTGATGTGCCCAGCGAGGCATAACTTGAAACGGTGCGCACCCAAGCAGCTTCGCTTTCGGGTAATGCTTCTAGCAAATCATCAATGCGAGCGGCCCAGCGCGATGTGATGGTGAAAAATTCTAAGGGATCGTCTTGACGTTCCATCTGCCCGAGTGCCTTGACTACGAGGTGAGCAGGACCCTTGGTAAGCTGGCTAGTTCGTGCTAATCCGGGAAAGCCTGTGCGCGTGATCGACCACACATCGACGTCGGGTAAATTTTCTAAATCCCGCCAAAACCGTCCAGTTGGTATGTCGCCGATACGTAGAATCTTTCCCGGAGGATTCGCACGTAACATACGGTCGCCATCAGGCAACGATTGATGCGACAATGCTTCACGCAGACCGCTGGTGGCATCGGCGAGGACTGGGACGCGGAGATCTTGCAAAAAATGCCAGACTTCCTCTTGTTCGTCGGTTTCGAGTCCGCCGAGAATGACCACTAGACCGCGTTCATGAGTGTCGCGTAACCAACGTGCCAAATCACC
>CAIRGO010000295.1 GCA_903878115.1 Akkermansiaceae bacterium
CGCAGAGCGTTCGCTGTATCATCCATCGCGCTGACTGCGTTTACCTTGTCGTCAATTGCCACAGTCTCGGCGGCGGACGACGTCATCCCTAAACCAGATGGCAAAGAAGCCGACATGAGCAAACCGGTCCAAGTATTCATCCTAATGGGTCAATCCAACATGGTCGGCATGGGCAGAATTGAAGCGGGCGATAAAGGCAAACCTGAGGGGTCCTTGGAGTTTGCCGTAAAGGACAAGAAAAAATATCCCTATCTGGTGGATGAGACCGGTAACTGGTCGGTGCGCAAAGATGTCCGCTTTGTGCGGATGATGCAGGGAAATGGATTGATGAATAACGAGTGGCTGGGCGTCGCCCAACCAGAACAAATAGTCAAATCCACCACCGTGGGCGTGGAGTTCGCGATCGGACATGTCGTCGGCAATGCGATCGATGCGCCCGTGATGATTCTCAAGAGTTGCATCGGCAACCGTGCTCTTGGTTGGCATCTTTTACCTCCAGGGAGCGCACGGTTTGAAGAAGGAGACAAAGTGTATGCCGGTTATAGAGATGCCCCAGATTCATGGGCCAAAGGGACGGAACCAAATCCGCCCGTCATCCAAGCAGGCTTGGAAACTCTGAAAGGTGACAACCCGACTGGTTGGTATGCTGGCAAAGAATACGACGATGACACCGCGGATGCCAAGAAAGTGCTCGCGGATCTCGACAAGCACTACCCCGGCGCGAAGAGTTATGAGGTGGCGGGCTTCTTTTACTGGCAGGGTGAAAAGGACGCCGGCAATCCAGTCTGGGCGGCTCACTACGAGAAAAATATGGTCCAGTTCATCAAGGCCGTGCGCAAGGATTTCAATGCCCCCAGCGCGAAGTTCGTGCTCGGCACGATGGGTGAATCCGTAAAAGGCAGCGGCGGCAACGGCGGCAAGATCCTCGAAGCGCATCTCGCCGTGGACGGTACCGCAGGCAAATATCCCGATTTCAAAGGCAACGTCACGACCATCTACACCCATGACATGGCACAAGGTGGCAGCGGCAACGGCCACTACGGCGGCAACGCTGAAGTTTATATGGACATCGGCGAAGCGATGGGCAAAGCGATGGCGGAACTGTTAGGTCACAAAAAAAAGAACTGATGGCAACATGACTTCGGTTAGGCATATACCCAGTGGAACTTGCGCACGGCTTCGGCGATGGGCTGGGGTTGATGCCGAGGTCGCGCCACCGTGGTATCTCTTATGTCTACTTGCCGTGATAATCGTATTTTCTTTTACCTCAGGAATCGAGCACTTCGGCGTGGCGATGTTTGCTCGAGAATAACGCATAGACGGCGGGGACCACAAACAAGGTCAGGAATCCTGATACAAGCAGTCCACCGACGACGGCAATGCCCAAGGATTGCCGTGAGGTGCCGGCTCCGCCTAGCGAGAGTGCAATCGGCAAAATCCCGAAAATGGTAGAGAGGCTGGTCATCAAAATCGGACGGAAACGACTCACCGAGGCCTCAAGAACGGCATCAAGTTTCGTGAGCCCAGTGTCGCGCTGTTGATTGGCAAATTCCACAATCAGAATGCCATTTTTGGTGACGATACCAATCAGCATGATGATGCCAATTTGACTGAAAACATTCAGCGTTTGCCCCATCCAGTGCAGTGAAATCAATGCACCTGCCAAGGACAGCGGCACTGTGAGAATGATGATAAAAGGATCGCGAAAACTTTCGAACTGTGCGGCAAGAAGCAGATAGATGATCAACAGCGCCAACAAAAATGCGAACAACAACGAAGAAGAGCTATCGGCAAAATCGCGCGACTGACCAGACAACGACGTGCGGAAATTTTCTGGCAATACCTCCGCCGCGATGCGATCCAGCTCATTGAGTCCATCGCCCAAGGTGTAGCCCGCTGCCGGAGTGCCGCTGATGGTGGCAGACACCGAACGATTGAAGCGGAAAATCGCCGCAGGGCTTGCCGATTCCTCGACTGTGACAAAATTATCGAGCGATATCATCGCCCCCGCTGGCGTGCGCACATAAAGATTTTTTAAGTCCCCTGGTTCATTGCGATCTTGCCGTTGCATTTGGGCAATCACTTGGTATTGCTTGCCGTCCTTGAGGAAATAACCGAAGCGCCGTCCTGAATAAGCATACTCGATCGTGCGGGCAATTTCCTGCACCGAGACGCCCAACTCTGCGGCACGTTGTCGATTGATCGAGATCACACCTTCGGGGCGATTGACCTTGAGGTCGGCATCGACTTGTTTCAACTTCGGGCTTTGATTGGCGGCGGCGAGAAACACCGGCAACACTTTCACCATCGATTCAAAGTCAGGGGCCTGCAACACATAACCAATCGGTTGTCCCGCGCGGCGGTCGCCAATCGTCGGCGGCTGCGTAGGAAAGGCGCGCACGCCGGTGAAATTTGCCATGTCCTTGGTCACTTGCTCGTTGATTTGCGCTTGGCTGCGCGTGCGGTCAGCAGGAGCGGATAGGTAGATCGTTTGGATCCCGGCATTGGCATCGGTGCGACCCATACCGCCACCGAGAATGCTGAACGTGCGATACGTTTCCGGCACATTGTCGTTGACGTAGGTATCGATTTTATCCATCCAACTTTCCGTGTATTCTATCGTCGATCCCTCGGGCGCGGTGATGTTGACGCGGATGTTTTCTCGGTCTTCCAGCGGTGCCAATTCGCGCGGGAGAATTTGCATCATCTGCCAAATCAGATAGCCACTGCCGAGCAAGATCGGCAAGGCCAGCCAGCGCCAGCGCAAAAACAATCCTAACATGCCGCGATAACCCGCTGTGATTAGTCGGAAAAATGGTTCGGTGCGACGATACAGCCAATGCGGTTTTTCGCCGTGCGGCTTGAGCAGGTATCGACACATCATCGGCGATAAGGTCAGCGCGACAAATGCCGAGACCAGCACGCAACCCGCGATTGTGATGCCAAACTCACGAAACAAACGTCCGGTGAGACCTGAAAGAAACACCAACGGAGTGAACACCGCTACCAAGACGAGGGTCGTGGAGATCACTGCGAAATAAATTTCTCGCGAGCCTTGTCGTGCTGCTTCGAGCGGACTCAGGCCTGCTTCGATTTTTGAATAAATGTTTTCGAGCACCACGATGGCATCATCGCAGACCAGACCAATCGACAATACAATCGCGACCAGTGTGAGCACGTTGATCGAAAATCCCGCCACATACATGATGAAAAATCCGGCAATGATACTCACAGGAATCGCAATCACTGGAATGATCGTCGAACGCCAATCGCGCAAGAACACAAAGATGATCAGCGCCACCAGACAGAAGGCGATGATCAATGTTTCCTTGACCTCCTTGACACTGTTACGCACGAAACGTGTGAAGTCATAACCGATTTCCACTTTGATATCAGTGGGCAATTCTTTTTTCACCAACTCCATGCGTCGATAGAATTCATCAGCGATGGCAATCGCATTGGTGTTTGCTTGCGGAATGATCGCCACGCCAATTTTGTAATTGCCCTTACTTTTCAGACCTGAGCGTATGACCTCAGGCCCGATCTCGGCATAGCCAATGTCGCGGAATAAAATTTGTCGCTCTCTAACTTGTTTAATGATCAACGCATCAAACTCCTGCGGCGTTTTCAATCGTCCAAGTGTGCGCAGCGTCAATTCATTATTCGTACCTTCAATGCGACCACTGGGCAGATCGACGTTCTGTTTGTCGAGCGCCTCCTGCACATCTTGGGGCGTGATTTTATGCACCGCCATTTTGATCGGATCCATCCACAAACGCATCGAATAACGTTTTTCCCCGAAAATGCGGATCGAAGAAACGCCGGGAATTGTCTCCATGCGCTCGCGCACTACCCGATCAGCGTAGTTGCTCACATCCATGATCCCGCGTTGATCACTCTCCATCGAGAGAAATAATATCGGCGATGAATCGGCATCGGCTTTCTCGACAACAGGCGGATTCGCATCGACGGGTAAATTGCGCGCGGCCCGAGAAACTCGATCGCGCACGTCATTGGCGGCGGCATCGAGATCAGAATCTAACGTAAATTCTACTGTGATCGTGCTGCGTTCCTCGCGCGACTCCGAGCTCAACGTGCGGATGCCGGCAATGCCGTTGATTACCTGTTCTAACGGTTCGGTGATTTGCGCCGCGACTACATCAGGGTTCGCGCCGGGATAAGTCGTTTGCACCGTAATAATAGGCGGATCCACCGCAGGATATTCACGAACGCCGAGATAATAAAATCCCGTCGCGCCGAAGAGCACGATGATCACCGACATCACGATAGCCAGCACGGGACGGCGGATGCAAATGTCGGACAAACTCATGGCGCGGCGACAAGGGATACTTCCACGCCGGGGCGGATGCGATTAAGATTTGTCGTGGCGACTACATCGCCCTCGGCAAGGCCACGCAAGATTTGCACTTGATCGTCGGTGCGGGTGCCGATGACTACCTCTTTCAATTGTGCCTTGCCCGCGACGACGACATACACACCGTGGCCACGGGTTGAGGGCACAATTGCTTGCGTCGGCACTAGTAACGAAGACGCAGCAGAAAGAGGAATGGTAACATCAGCGAAGCCACCAGGAATCAGCCCCGCTGGCACGGTGCAAATGCCGCGCAACAGCAGACTGCGGGTCTGCGGATCGATCGCTGGCTCGATCACTGTCACGGTTCCATCGCGGACTTTATCCAGACCCGCCACGGTAAAGGTGAACGATTGATTTTTTTGAATCTCACCAGCATAG
>CAIRGO010000296.1 GCA_903878115.1 Akkermansiaceae bacterium
AATCCTTGTCGAAGTTGGATAGACTGAACCTGCTCCGATTCTTCGCCTAACCCAGCGGCACTAAGCGCGTCGATGAAAGTGGTGATGGCGGAAAAAATCGGCATCCAATCGACCCAGCGTGGGAACCCGACAGGGTTAGGCCAAGTGATGAAGAATTTCCAGTCAGAGGGCTTGATCCAGAATCTTTTTTCGCGACCGTCCTTGTGGGAACGAATGTGGCCAGAGTCCTCCATTTCATTAAGTGTGTGCTGTATGGATTTGGAAAAATAACCTGTGTCCCGAGCGATGGCAGCTGGGTGACCGGATTCGTGAGTGAGCAGCCAAGCGATGATCTCGGCACGCGCGTTCACTCCAAAAAGTGCGCGAACGCAACAGAGCAAATTAGAAGCTACCATAGGGTCTGGCGCTCGACTCATGCCTCGCAGTTCGATAGGATCGCGTAGCATGCCATGGTGCAGGAAATTCGCATCTGGCTCTTGGAAAATCGGAATGGCACGATCATTGTAATCCACAAAGAGAGGCGTGGGACTGCTAGTTAAAGTGATTGGTGCCGCGACCATCGCCCATTTTCTCATGGTTGATTGCTTGGTGAGAATGCCGCAGATCGCATTGATCACGCGAAGGTCTGCGATCGGCCATTGCTCGTTGAGTCGGCGTAATCGCTGGATGTTGATGCGATTGCCATTCATGCAAAGCCAGTCGATCACCTCGTCGAGTAGGCGTGAGTCGTAGCGGCCGAAGTGAGTCGTCGCCAGCAACAGAGCCTCGGGGTCGATGATGCAATCGTCATCAAGCCCACGCTGACCCGCGACACCTAATGTTGACCACTGGCGCCATAGAAAATCGAGGATGCTGGTAAGAAATTTATCCTTGGAAAATTGAAATGAGTTGAGCATGTCCGAGATGGGTAAGAAGTTCGGGAAGTTTGTCGCGATGCGAAAGGGTGGCAATGTTGGATAGCACCCAGCGGACAGCAATTTCGATCTCGCTGCTGTTAGGAAGTAAGGAATTAAGGTCTTCGAGGTCTCGGGTTTTCGCTCGATTCAGGATTGCGTAGGTTTTGAGTAGAATTTGTCCTTCGCGCGAAACAAAACTGATTTTTAAATGGTGCCCGTAGTCTCGTGTATCCAAATTCTTCCAGAACGAAGCAGGAAGTAGACTCAGATCGGGAAAATGCATTGAGGCGCCACTATTGAGCCAGTTTCCTCCAAGATGCAGTTCGTCCGCCACATCGGCGGCAGCAATTTTCAGGACGTCAGGCAACGGGAAAGCTTGATTTACTGTTCCATCCCAGTCCCGCACAGCCAGAATATCGACATCTTCGGTAGCTCGCGAAATAATCTCCTGAGCTAGCAAGGCGGATCCACCGCAGACAACCAGCCAAAACCCAGCACTCTTGCGGGAGGTAAGTAGTTGGCCAAGAAGAACAAAGGCCGCTTCTAGATTTTGTTGATGCAAGCTCATAAAATGTAGTGCAATAATATCCTATATGGATGTTATTGCAATATTTAATTTTCTTAATTTTGCTCAATAACATAAAGGGAGAGCAAAATATTTTGCTGAAAAAATGCATCGGTAATAAGTGGATGAGCGAGATTTTCCGCCACTCCAATCAAGGAACATTGCAGAAAGATTTGTCATGTAGGGAATATTCTTGGAAAGATTAGTTAAACATCGTAAACTAATGGCGCGCATGATTTCTGTGAGTGAAGGTGTCGCCGTTCCTGGCTTAGCGGAGGAAATGCAACTGGCATTTTCCGCTGATGGCGTGATGGCGAAATCCAAGGATTTCGAGTATCGACCGCAGCAGCAAACCCTTGCGGTGGCGGTGGCAGAGGCATTTGTCGGACATTCGGCCTTGATCGCGGAAGCGGGCACTGGGGTGGGGAAATCGCTCGCTTATTTATTGCCTGCTGCTCGTTATGCGTTAGAAACGGGGCGTAAGGCGATCATTTCTACGCATACGATCAATTTGCAAGAGCAGTTGATTCGCAAGGATATTCCGATTGTGCGAAAAATTCTCAAGGAGGATTTTCCTGCTGTGTTATTGAAAGGGCGGGGGAATTACCTGTGTCCGCTGCGGTTGCGCAGGGCGCGTGAGCAAGCGGAGGATTTGTTCACCAGTTCCGAGGGCGATGAACTAAAGGCGATTGCAAAATGGGCGGAAGCTACACTTGATGGCACGCTGAGCGATATGGATTTCACCCCATCGCCAAAAGTCTGGTCGCAGGTATGCAGTGATCCTCATGTTTGCACGGTGCGCAATTGTGGACCACGGGGAAATTGTTTTTTTCAAGAGGCTCGCAAAGCTGCGGTCGATGCCAAAATGGTGGTGGTCAATCACACCTTATTTTTTGCCTTGTTAGGTGCCACCGATGAGATCGAGATCGAAGAACCCGGCGCGATGAATGGGTTTCTTTTTCCTAACGATTTTGTGGTGCTGGACGAGGCTCACACCATCGAACATGTGGCGGCGACGCAACTGGGATTGCGCGTGAGTCAAGCGGGATTCAAGTTTGATTTGATGCGTTTGTATCATCCGCGGACAAAAAAAGGACTGCTGAAAAGTTATCGCAAAGCGACAGCGATGAAAGCGGTGGAGCGATTGTTAGACGAAGCCGATCATTTTTTTGAAGGAGTTTCCGAGATGGTGAAATTCGGCGAATATTCGAAAGAATTTCGTGTCCGTCGGCCCGGCTTGGTGGCGAATACACTTGCCGAGCCGCTGCGTGATTTATGGTCGGAAATTGATGAATTGGCAGCCAACGTGGAAGGTGAATCTTCTAAGGCGGAATTGCAAGATGCCGCGAGCAAGCTGCGTGAAGTGCATGGCACGATTCAGGCATTTTTGGACCAACAGCAAGAAGGTCATGTCTATTGGGTCGAGCGCAATGGTCGCGAAGAGCAATCGTATTCACTGCATGCGGCTCCCGTAAAAGTCGCAGATGTGTTGCGGAGATTGCTTTTCGGCGCAGGAAAAACATGCGTGATGACTAGTGCTACGCTCGGCGTGGGCGATCCCTCGATGAAATGGTTCAAAGGGCGCGTCGGTGGCGAATC
>CAIRGO010000297.1 GCA_903878115.1 Akkermansiaceae bacterium
TAACCCGTTCATTATAAGTGAGTTATGAATAAAAAAAGCTCATTTATCAAATATTCATAAGCTATGCAGGGATCTGGCCTAGGGGCTCAGCAATCATACTTCAATCGGGATCAACCTCGCTGATTTAAATGTAGACAAATGGAATCGAGCCATTCTGCAAATTTTACGGGGGGAGGATAATGGATCATAGATAGAAAGTTGCTCCCAAGCTCGACCGCCCCCCCCAGTCTGCTATAGCATCGGCAGTATTCTTGCGTCAAATCACCTTCGTGCTTGCCATTACCGCCGCCTGCCCCACACGCAAAGGCGAGGGTAACCGCTCCGTAATAGCCTCCCTCGGCTCCATTCGGACTCTGTGAAAAAACATTCATGCCAAGCAGGTGCGGAAGCGATAAAGTGAGTGTAAATTACTTGCGATGCGTATTAGACCAGCAGGATTTCGGTATTGTGATAGAGTGAGAGAAAGGTGAGCAGCCTTTTTTGCTGCATGCTTTTAACCTCTAACTAAAAAAAGCCGCAGCCCTTATGCAATATGGCGGAGAAGGTGGGATTTGAACCCACGGTTAGTATTACCCAACGTCCGATTTCGAATCGGGTGCCTTAGACCACTCAGCCACCTCTCCTGATTATTGCCGGGCGGAGAAGATACGGATGTGATCTCCCTTTGTAAAGCAAACTTCGCATAGAATGTGAAAAAATAGTCAGATCGCAGTGTACACTTGCCAGTGAGCGCGACAACTTTCACACTACCCGCATGTTCCTTATTTCTCTTGCCGCCCTGCAGCGCAACACCAAAATTCTCAGCGACCTCAAATCCGCCGCAGGATGTCATTTGGTATTGGCATTAAAAGGGTTTTCTTGCTGGAAAACATTTGGCTACATCCGCGAAGATCTGGATGGTTGTTGTGCTTCTGGATTGTGGGAAGCCATGTTAGCACGCGAACATTTTCAAAAGCATATCATCACCTATTCCCCAGCCTATTGTGAGGCAGAGATTGCCGAGCTGTTAGAATTTACTCATCATCTCGATTTTAATTCACTTTCCCAGTGGTATCGTTTCCGCGATACCATCATGAAACATCCGCGCTTTCTCTCTAGAGAACTGCTTTGTGGACTGCGCATCAATCCTCAGCATTCTACTGGCGACACGCCACTGTATGATCCCTGCGTGGCGGGATCTCGTTTAGGCATCACCGCAGATCAATTGATTGGCGCTGATCTAACAGGATTATCTGGATTGCATTTTCATACGCTGTGCGAACAAAACTCTGATGATCTGAAAAGCACTCTTGCCGCCGTCGATGCAAAGTTCGGATACCTTTTGCGATCCCCCCAATTCACCTATCTCAATATGGGCGGTGGTCACTGGATCACTAAACCATTTTATGATCGGGAACGCTTGGTGAGATTAGTAAAAGAAACCAAAGCTCGTTATGGGGTGGACGTTTGGTTAGAACCGGGAGAAGCAATTGCCATTCACACGGGAGTGCTGCGTGCTACCGTCATGGATGTTTTTCACTCGGCTGGACACAATCTCGTCATTCTCGATATTTCCGCAACAGCACACATGCCTGATGTGTTAGAAATGCCCTACCGCCCTGACGTCTATCTGGTAGATCATCACAAAGCGGAGAAAGATTTTCTCCCTTCTGTGACTTTGCCCGGAGAACACTATCATCTTGGTGGTGAAGCAGGTTTGAAAAAATTCACTTACCGCCTTGGCGGACCAACCTGCCTTGCAGGAGATGTAACGGGTGACTTTTCATTCCCCCGTGAATTGCAAGTGGGAGATATTCTATGCTTTGATGACATGGCGCACTACACGATGGTAAAAACTACGATGTTTAACGGCGTGCCACATCCACCGATCTGTCTGTTGCATCATGATGGCAGCATCGAGACCTTGCGTGAGTTTCACTACGAAGATTTTCGTGATCGCCTGTGCTAAAAACACACGATAGCAGTTATTTCTTTTTCCGACGAAACGGATGCAGAAATTGTTGCCAATAGCCCTTAGGCACTGGATTGCCATGAATGCCATAACCATCAGGCCAGCGGTCTTTTTCTGGCATGTGATGAGTGCCGAACAGCATGTCATAGAGTGGAAAATGCACCGAAAAATTCACATCAATGGCTTCCTTTTCGACACCATGATGCCAGTGATGAAATCGCGGAGTGACAAGAAATTTCTCCAGAAAGCCAAAACGAAAACCGAGATTCGAATGCACAAAAGTGGCATACAGATAAACGATCAATAAGTAGGCATTAACCGCAGATTGATCAAATCCCAGCACAATCATCGGAATCACGGTAGTGCCACGCAATGCTAAGATTTCAAAAAAATGCATGCGCGCACCCGCCATCCAGTCCATGCATTGGGCCGAATGATGAACCGCATGAAAACGCCACAAAAACGGAATGCGATGAAACATCCGATGTACCCAGTATTGCACAAAATCAGTGAGCACCATGATGGCAAATAACTGCACGAAGAATGGCAACCCAGCCACCCAAGACCGAAACGCGGTCCAAGTAGTAATCGCGAACAAAGTATTTGCAGGCATCAACGACAGCCATGTAAGCAACTGGACCATCATACTGCTAATAAAGTAGTAAAACAAATCCTCGCGCCATTCAAAACGGAAAATCCCCTGCTTATTGCGGTGTGGAAAAAATGATTCGAACGGAATAAACACCAAACCAGTGAGCAACAAGCGAAGGATAAAAAAGTCTAAGCCAAAATAATAAGGCGATGAACCTGATACGACCGGTTTCATTCCATTGCCCGCAAGTGTCAGAGCTAGCAAGGTGAACACCATACCAGTCATTCCAAGGGCTTTCGAAGGGCGCAAAATTAGACTGAGCAATGAACAAAAAAATGCGCTGGCGATCATGGCGATCAACACCGGATGATACCATCCCGTTTGGTGCATTATTTTCAATTCAGCAATCGAGAAAACGCCAGGAAACCACACGCAGAGAACACCAAAAAATGCCGTGACACCAAGGATGATTCCCAAAGCACCGCTCCACCAGCCACTGCCAAAAACGCGCAACGCAGGTGGTGATTCGAGTTCACGACGTATTTCCTCACGAGTCTGTTGTAGTTTGCTCATGCCCCGCTTTTAATGAAACAATCTTTCACTGGCAAGACGTAAGTAAACGCTTGCATCCTCATTCGGTAAACTTTCTACTCAGCTCATGTCATCATCTCCTATCGAACTATTGCAGCACTTGATCCGCATTCCTTCGGTGAATCCAGACGAAGACGGCGCACCTGAAGGCGCAGGCGAATTACGGATCGCACAGTGCCTAGAAGCATGGCTAGCAGGTCCTGATTGCCGAGTTATGTTAGAAGAAATCAAGCCGGGCCGTCCCAATTTGATTGCTCGCTTTGCACCGATGGATGGCAGACCACGAATATTATTTGGACCCCATCTCGATACGGTCGGGATCAATCACATGACCATTGATCCATTTAGTGGTGAACTGCGCGATGGGAAAATTTGGGGTCGCGGAGCATCGGACACAAAAGGCTCTATGGCCGCGATGCTCTGGGCATTAAGAGAAAACACCCATCGTCTGCGCGATCTTCCTGTTGCCATTGATTTCGTCGCCTTTATGGGCGAAGAATCTGGTCAATGGGGATCTAAGCATTTTGCCAAACATCATGGGCGTGATTATTCCTTTGCCATTGCGGGAGAACCGACGTCGTTAGATATTGTTCATGTCACCAAAGGCTCATTGTGGGCCACTTTATCGGCGCGCGGAAAAGCGGCACACAGCAGTATGCCCGAGCGTGGTGAAAATGCGATTATGAAACTAGCACGCTCACTGGACATACTCGAAAAAAACCTCCAACCAAAGTTATCGAAGTATACACATGATCTCCTTGGAAATTGCACCATGAATATTGGCACCTTCCATGGTGGTGCCAGAGCCAATATCGTTCCGGATAGTGCCCATGCGCAACTTGACATTCGCCTCACGCCGCAACTATTTGATCAAGGCGGTGCACTAGCATTGCTAGAAGATACCATTCGTGAATTGGCATTGCCGATTTCAATCGATTATGCTCACGAAAATCCACCGATGGAAACCTCTGTAGAACATCCGATGGTGCAATTACTTCTCCACGCACGCGAGGGATCCAAGGCTACAGGTGCACCATGGTTTTCTGATGCGGCACATCTCAGTAGCGGTGGCATTCCTTCGGTTTGCCTAGGTCCAGGATCCATCGAGCAAGCACACACCGCCGACGAATTTCTGAAGGTCGATGATCTACTCGCAGGCGTTGCCCACTTTTCGAAATTTATTGATTTATTGGATCGATAAAATCATCTGCCTCAAGGTGCGAGCGTCTTGACGATTGCGTTGACATTATGGCGCATCATTTGGTCATAGGTAACAACCGAGGCCCCATCAGCAATCAGCGTTTCACCTAAGGCGATGCCTGTGTCTTTGGTGAGTGTTTCTAACACTTTCGGATTGGATTCTTTTTCAGGAAAAATGGCTGCTACCTGATGCTCTTTAAGAGACTTGATCAAATCGGCAAGTTCTTTAGAACCTGGTGTCTGCTCGCGATTGATTCCTTGCACTGAAAAAGCAGTGAATTGATACTCCTTGCAAAAGTAACCAAAAGCCGCGTGAGCCGTGGCTAACTGCCTATTTTTTTTAGGAATTTTAGCAATTACCACACGAATCCAGCGATCCAATTCGTCTAGTTCTTTCCGATAGGTTTGGCCATTTTTTTCAAAATCAGCCGCATGCGCGGCATCGACTAAACTTAGCTCTGCGACAATCACTGTAACGGCACGACGGAAATTATCCACCGAGTGCCACCAATGCGGATCGATGCTGTGTTGGTGGGAATGTTCTTCTTCACCATGAGCCTCTTCGCAATGATCACATGCGCCATCTATCGAAGGCAAACTTTCACCCACCTCGATGACTTTCGCACGCCCTTTGACAATGCTTTTTAACGATGGCAAGTATGCTTCCAGACCTTTTCCTGAAACAAAATACAACGAGGCCCCCATGGTTTCTTGTAGCTGATTCGCGGTAGGTTCAAAGTGGTGGGGATCACCATTTTTTCCGATCAAATCAATGACGGTAGCATGTTCACCTCCAACGCGCTTGACGATATCAGTGATTAGCGGATGAAGACTAACAGTTTTCACCTGTGCCGTAAGTGGCAAAACCAGCAACAATGTTATTATCAATTTTCGCATTAACGCATCTTAGCAGAAATGCAAGATAATGCCAATAAATTGTATCGAATTAAGGGGTTCAAGACTTTATCCATATTAGAATACTCCGATTGTTAAAATGGATGATTCGCAGAGATTGCTATCTTAACATGTAGAAAAGCTGAGACCATTGACGACATCTTCTACGAGGACTCCGCTGGAACCTGATCGCGGCAACGGTTACTCGATGCGTATCAATTTGATTGATTGGAGTGGTCAATATGAACTCGATCCCATAAGCAAATTACCACCAATTGACTTTGCCAAAACCACGAACCTGTGACACACTCACACATGGCAGATGATTTAATAGGACGCGCTCTTTTATGGGAGACCATTCAGCAAAAAGAACATTATCCCATTTTCCGGCTTACCTATCTCAGTAAACCAGTAGCGCCATTTACGGACGCGGACTTTGATGACATCGAGCACAAATCCGTTAAAGCCAACAATGAGCGCGATTTGACCGGCCTACTCATCGTCCACGATGACCGTATCCTCCAGATTCTTGAAGGTCGCGAAGCAGTAGTGCGAGAACTTTACGCGAAGATCAAGGCCGACAATCGGCACACCATAACCAAGCTGGTAACTGAGGTAGAAGACGAAGAGCGTTTGCTTCTCACGTGGAGTATGGTTGTGCGAAGAATAACAAATATTCCTGCTGAAATCTCGGAACAGTATCAACAAATTTATGACGAATTGCTACACGCCGAGGCGCACAGTGAGATTACCATCGACCATATTGATCTATTTAAAGTAATTGCTCTCTTTGCATCTCTTCCAGTTGCCTGAAAATTACAGTTTGGCCAATCCTATGAATTGGTCGAATATGCGTATGAATTGCTAGCAAAAAACTTTGTCTGTGTCCCCATCAACTATGGGGTATATTTCTCGATCTCAAGGACGTTTATGATCGTATCTTCAGTCGAGGCAGGTTTAAAGTAGAATGAAAAACGGACCAAACTTCATGGCAACTGATTAAGCTCCAATGTTGAGGCATTACTACTTTCTTTGCGATCAGACAATTCCTCTCAAAAAGCCCATAATATTCACTCCTATATTCATCAAACATGGGTGTATATTTCCACAAATAAAAAATGCCAGCCTGAGAACAGGCTGGCATGGAAAAAATAAAATGAAGAAAATTACTTAGCAGCTGTGCGAGCTTTGCGAATGATCGATTTCACTGTTTCAGATGGTTTTGCACCAGTGGTGAGCCATTTGTCAGCAGCTGCAAGATCGATGTCATAATTGACACCCTCTTTCATAGGGTCATAAGTGCCCAATTGTTCGATGAAACGTCCATCACGGCGCGTGCGGCTATCCACAGCAATGATTTTGTAATAGGGACGATCCGATGTTCCCTGGCGGGTAAGACGTAAAGCGACGGCCATAATAAGTTGAGTAAGTTGAAATGAAGTTTGCGTTAGTCCGCACGTATGAGAACGGACGGGGGCGGAAAATGGTCAAAAAATAGATCATTGGCAAGAAGAATCTTCGATCAAAGTGATTTTTTTATGAAATTGGCCCAAGCGAGGCTTGCCAGAAGCCACAGAGAAGTTTAGGGAAGCGCATGCGGTTGTTTGATACTTTAACGCGAAAAACGATGGAATTGCAGCCGATGGACGGCAAAACGTTTCGTTTTTATTGCTGCGGTCCCACGGTTTATGGACCGGCACATATTGGAAATTTCCGGACATTTGTGCTACAAGATGTGCTACGCCGCGCCCTAGAAACAGGAGGAATGCCCACGTTACATGTGCGTAACCTGACCGATGTCGATGATAAAACCATTCGCGAATCACAGCGAGCAGGGAAATCACTGAAAGATTTCACAACTCTGTGGACGCTGAAATTTCACCAAGATTGCGCCAAGCTCAATTGCCACGCGCCCCACATCGAGCCAAGTGCTGTGGAGCATATTCCTCAGCAAATCACCATGATCCAAGAATTGGTAGACAAGAAAAATGCCTACGCCTCTGATGACGGCTCTGTCTATTTTGACATCGCCTCATTTGCCAATTACGGAAAATTGTCGCGACTGGATGAACGCGACCTTGAACTAGGCCGCACCCAAGCGCAACGCGCCAATGCGGATGAGTATGAAAAACAAAGCGTCAGCGACTTTGTTTTGTGGAAAAGTCGTCGGCCCGAAGATGGCGAAAATTTTTGGCAATCACCTTGGGGAGAAGGTCGCCCTGGCTGGCACCTCGAGTGCTCCGCGATGATTCGCGAATACCTAGGTGACAGTTTCGATCTCCACAGCGGTGGCGTCGATTTAGTATTTCCGCATCATGAAAATGAAATCGCCCAGAGCAAATGTGCCTGTGGCGGCGACTTTGCTCATTCGTGGTTTCATATCGCACATTTAATGGTCGATGGCGGAAAAATGTCAAAATCACTCTGCAATCTTTACACCTTAGAAGACCTCGCAACTCACGGATGGACGGCAATGGAAGTGCGCTACGTTTTACTAAGCGGACACTACCGCAAACCGCTCAATTTTACTTTTGACTCGCTGCATGCCGCACGTGAGGCGATGACCAAGCTCGCCAAATCCGCGCAACAATTGGCCGACAAATCTAGTTCTCTTGCCGAGCTCAATTCAGTGGATTTTGGGCCGTTTCAATCCGCGTGGAATACACTGCATGATGACCTAAATACTCCTGGCGCTCTTGGTGGACTGTTTACTGGCATGCGTGATGCCGCCAAGCTCGAGGGAGAAGATGCTGCCAAAGCACTCGCTGCACTCAACCGAATCTTGCGCGCACTGGGTATTACCTTGCCTGATGTATCGCAGAGCATTGTTGACATTCCTGCTGAAGTGAAAACACTAGCCGAAGAGCGCTGGGCTGCGCGCACTGCGAAAAACTGGGCACTTTCCGATGTTCTCCGCGATCAACTCGCCACTGCTGGGTGGATCGTAAAAGACAACAAAGACGACTACGAACTCATTCCTAAATAATCATCCATGCATCTTCCCATTCGTCCACGTCGCAATCGCAAAAGTGCGGCCATTCGCGCTCTCGTGCGCGAGACAACTCTCACCGCAGCTGACTTTGTACAACCACTTTTTGTACAAGAAGGCACGCAGAATGATGCCATCGTCTCGATGCCCGGAGTCACACGCTGGAGCGAAAATAGTATTGTTGCAGAAGTCCGAGAACTCGCAGCTTGCGGCATTCAAGCCATCGTCTTGTTTCCTAAAATCGACGATGCTCTCAAAACATCTGATGCCGCCGAATGTTACAACGACCATGGTTTGATCCCTCGCGTCATTCGCGCCATCAAACAAGCATGCCCTGAAATGTGCGTGATCACCGATGTCGCGCTCGACCCTTACAATACCGATGGTCACGATGGTCTGGTGGAAAAATTAGCCGACGGATCAGTAAAAATTGCGAATGACGCCACGGTGGAAATTCTTTGTCGTCAAGCGCTCTGCCACGCCCGCGCTGGGGCCGACATCGTCTCACCGAGCGATATGATGGATGGTCGTGTCGCCGCGCTACGTGCCGCGCTTGATGCTGCGCAATGGGAAGAAGTTTCCATTCTTAGTTATAGTGCCAAATACGCATCAGCCTTCTACGGGCCATTTCGCGGAGCACTGGATTCGGCGCCCAAAGCAGGCGATAAAAAAACCTACAAAATGGATCCAGCAAATGCCCGCGAGGCGATTCGCGAAATTCTGTTAGACGAAGCACAAGGCGCAGACATGCTGATGGTAAAGCCAGCGGGTGCGTATCTCGATATCATTGCCAAAGTCAGAGAAAACACCACACTGCCCATCGCCGCCTACCAAGTGAGCGGTGAATACCTGATGATCCAGAGTGCGTCTGCCGCTGGTTGGCTAGATCGCAAGGCGGTAATTCTCGAATCACTGATCGCAATCAAACGTGCAGGGGCTGACATCATTCTTAGCTATTTTGCCAAAGAAGTTGCCCAATGGCTACGCGCCTAAAAATAGTGCGCTATCTGTAAAAATTGCCCCATAAACACATTCATACTTCCCCTTTGATCAATATCCACTATCATCATCAGCATGCCACATGATCCTCAGCCAGATGTCCGCTTCCAAGAATTTTTATTCTTACAAGCGCAAAATGCTGGGCTATTTCTCGGGCAGATCCCCCACCCCGCGACTGGAGAAAAATCCATCAATCTACGAGCCGCTAAATCAGTGCTCGATAGCCTAGAAATGTTAGAAAACAAAACCCAAGGCAATTTAACAAACGACGAACAGAAACTGCTCACTGCCGCCCTACTAAATCTCCGCTCTCTTTACACAAAAGCATCATAATTCACATGGCATTTACTTTTCACAACATCACCGTCGGCGCAGGTCAGCCGTTTTTCATTCTTGGTCCCTGCGCTCTGGAATCAGAAGCCTTCGCTTGGAAAATGGCGCGCGCCCTCAAGGAAATCACTAACCGCACTGGTTCGCCTTTTGTGTTCAAAGCATCGTTCGATAAAGCCAACCGCACTTCCGTTTCTTCATTCCGCGGCCCCGGACCGAAAGAAGGCTGCCGCATTCTCAGCGAAATCAGCAAGGAACTCAACGTGCCAGTCACCACTGACATTCATACTGCCGAACAAGCAGAGATCGCTGGCGAATACATCGATATTTTACAAATTCCCGCGTTTTTATGCAGACAAACAGATTTGTTAGAAGCAGCCGCGAAAACTGGCCGTGTGATCAACATCAAAAAAGGCCAATTCCTTGCCCCATGGGATACCGTCAATATCGCCGATAAAATGCGCAGTTTCGGTTGCGAAACTTTTCTGATCACTGAACGCGGCACAACTTTTGGTTACAACAATCTCGTCGCTGATATGCGCTCGCTCTACTGGATTCGCAAAGAAGGAATTCCCGTGATTTTTGACGCCACTCATTCCGTGCAACGCCCTGGTGGCAATGGCGGTACCACTGGCGGTGATGGCGAACTGGCTCCCGTGCTCGCACGCGCCGCCATAGCCACCGGAGTGGATGCTCTGTTCATGGAAACTCACTCGAATCCAGCAGAAGCATTTTCCGACGGCCCTAATCAAATCCCACTGCCAGATATGGAAGCTCTGCTAATCAAGCTACAAGCCATCCACAACGCTGCTCATGCATAGTTTTTTTTCATCTGAGCCCGGGCGCCTGCCAATGGTAAAAGTGCTAGCCACCTGCGCAAGCATGCTAACATTTGGTACTGCCGCCTACTCAGAAGAAAAAAAAGACAATACACTGCTTTCACGCATGGAGTCAGGTTCAGTGATCAAAGACTTGCTCGTTCCCGCTTATGATGACAACAAAAAACCAACTTCGATCATCCGCGCGGATAAACTCATCATCGAAACGGATTCGTTAGTCAAAGCAGAAAAAATCAGCCTGCAATTTATTTCCATTGAGTCTAACGAAAATCTAGCACCTTCATATTTTTTGATTGATGAGTGCAACTACGATCTCAGCACATCTCTATTAAAAAGCCAATCACATGTGTACGCCGAGGCACCAAATTTCACTTTTCACAGTCAAGGCATGATCTCAAAAATAGCCAAGGAACAAAAAGACATCACAGCATTTTTTTTGCCACCCGTGTTCGGATACATCAACCCACAATCATCGCAAAAAACCGCCATGAATAAAATCGCGACTACATTTTTTCTTATCGGCACAGCTGCCACAGCCGAACCTGCAGCGCCCACCGATGCTGATCTCGCGACATCATATAATAAGCCAACACAAAATGCAGAGACAGCGAACAAATCTGTCGAGGAAGCATTTTTCTCAATCTCACCACGCTCCAAAGAGGTGGAAGATAAACTGCGGGAGTTTGCGCGGCAACATGCACTCACCATCAAGCCAATTCCTAATCCCAGCTTGCCAGCAATTGACATTACCAAACCTGTTTCACCCGTAGAAATGATCCAACAATTTAAGCCCGCTGCGGATGCGATGGGCTTCACCTGCAATGGCGGTATTTTCTATGATAGCACTTCGTCCACGCTTACTCTACTAGACAACATAACGGTGCGCGACCCCTCTTACGGCATGACCGTAAAAGGACAAATTCAATTATTCTTCGAACCAGAAGTGAAAACCGACAAAAAGAAAGATGATCAGAAAAAAATAGACGATGTTAAAATAGACGATGTCAAAAAGGATAAAGAGAAAAACTCTTTTGGCAAAATCACCCAAATGCTTGGCACTGGAGGAGTTGCCTTTGAGACTGTCGATGAAAAAGGAATGAAGCGTTTTGCCACTGGCGATAGTATTTTATACAAAGTTGCCACGGAAGAAATTTTAATGAAAGGGAAACGACTCATTTTTCAAGAAGGTAAAGAAAGCCGCTTCGAATCAAAAAATGAAGATGCTTGGTTACTTTATAACAAAAAAACAAAAAACTTCAAAATGTCTGATGGCTGGAATGCTCAATTAAGCATACCAGAGAAGTAATGATCATTCTTTATTCTTCCCATGTCACTACTCACTGCCAGTCATCTTAGCAAATCGTATAACAAACGAACTGTTGTCAACGACGTATCGCTAACGGTAAATCGCGGTGAAATCGTTGGCTTGTTAGGCCCTAACGGTGCTGGAAAAACGACTTCATTCTATATGATCGCTGGCTTGGTTCAACCTGATCAAGGGACCGTGACAATCGATGGAAATGATGTCACCAGACTACCAATGCATCGACGCGCAAGGCTAGGGCTTGGCTATCTTCCACAAGAAGAATCAATCTTCCGCAATCTATCGGTTTATGATAATTTGTTAGCCATTTTGGAAACGCGAAAAGAATTGAATCGCAGCCAACGCCGCGAACGCACTGAACAATTGTTAGAGCGCTTCGGCATCACCAAACTTGCCAAA
>CAIRGO010000298.1 GCA_903878115.1 Akkermansiaceae bacterium
GGACCACATGAATCCACTGGGACATGTGCAGCCGCGTCTTGCTTTGAACGTTGGCGCCTGAAAAACAACAATCCATCGTAATATGTGGCGGACTTTCAAATAGCATCGTCACCTTGCCCTGTGTCTCTTCATTTCCCCAGCCGACCGCGCAGGTGTTAGGCTTCTCTGCTTTCAACCAAATCTCGGAGGAGCTTGGACTGGCTCCGGTGGGAAAGGTGGTGATTTTCTCCCCACAATTGATGCCCTTGCCTGAATCAAACCGCCGACTCTTGCCGATCATACCGTCGGCGACGGTGGTTCCGGCATCCTTGGGTTCAAGCACCCCGACCTCATCCTTCATCGGATCGGTCAAATGCATGACGCTGACATATCCGTTGGACTCATTGAAAACATCCTTGCCCTTGGATTCGCTGACCGCATCGGCCTTGCCCCAGAACATTTTGATCTCCTGTTGGGCGTTGCCCTTGATGACCGGTATGCGCACCCAAATGCTCGCCGTTCCCGCGTCCGCGTCCCACTCCTCGATCTGATAGGCCAGCGGCTTGCCAGCGGCATCCGCGAAACGGATGTCATCGCCACCAGCTTTTGCCTTGGTGAAATCAAACCCCTCCTTGTTGAGCCGGATCAGAACCGGAAAGTTTTCTTCCGTGGCCGAGGCTGGCAGGTTGGTGCCTTCCGGAGTCGTTAGAATCCAGATCGAACCCGCTTGCTGCCAGCCAACATACCCTGCTCGGGCCGTTGCCAGCAGGGTCATCATCACCGTCATACCCACTATCAGTTGCTTCATCATTTTAGACTTCATTTTAGTTTTGATTTCATTTCACCTTGCCGTAATTACAATGCCCCACTAAGGGCCACCATCATGCACCATGCTCACATCGCCAGCGAACGGAGATTGGTAGGGACCATCCGGCTTGATGCTCAACATGGACGTGACGCCTGCGGGGATGCCAAACATAAGCGGTGCAACTGTCAGCAAGTAACACAAAAAACGGGTGACAAACGGGTGACAAACGGGCTCGGAATATGGCACGCTGGCCTAGGCCTAGAAACCGCGAATAAGTGCTTAAAGCAGAGGATCCACTTGAAATCATTTGATTTTCCCTGACAGAACGTCCTCCGGCCTGCCCTTGAGACGTCCCTCCCCAGAGGTGTGGCTCGTCATGGTGCCATTCGTGCCGCGCCGGATATCCTCCTTCACCATGACTTGCTCCATCAGTTCCTTGAAATTCATTCCCGTATCTCCGAATTTCTCCATCCAGGCCAGCGACTGCGCGTGCAGTTTCTCACGGATCTCCTTCTGCTCCGGCGCATCGATCAGGTTCTTCATTTCACGCGGATCGTTCTGATGGTCATACAAGCAGGCAAAACGCGTTTTTTGACCCCGAATATCGACGCCGCCTGGTAGATCGAAGGTATAAGTGTAGCGACGCGTATAAACACCCCGCCACTGCCAGGGGAACAAGAAGAGTGGCACGGACTCCACGGCATCGTCCTTCGCCTTGTAAATCTCCTCGGACAGATTCCGGCCCTGACAGGTCGTCGGAACGTTGAGTTTCATCATGCCAAGCAGGGTCGGCATGAGATCCAGTGAACCGACGAGTAGCTCGTTGGTCCGCGGCTTGAGCGCACGCGGCCAACGGATCAGAAGCGGCACGCGGATCGACTCGCACTCCGGACGGCCCTTATTTCCCCGCATCCCGTGCGAGAGCAGCAGATCGCCGTGATCCGCGGTGAATACAACAATCGTGTTTTCGTCGAGCTTCAGTTCGCGCAGCTTGGCCATCAGCCATCCGAAGGCGCGATCATTGCCGGTACACGAGGCCATATAGCCCTGATACATCTGGCGGATCTGCGGCGTATCCTCCACGTTGGGGCGCAGCGTCAGTTTGGCCGGGTCATAGAGCTTGAGCAAATCCGGCGGCCCGTTGTAGCCATATTCCCCGTCCCAGTTGTGTGGCGGATGCCATGACAGAAATAGCGCGAACGGTTTTGTCGCATTGTCCTCGATGAATTTCACTGCCTGCCGCGTCTGCGCATAAGGCTCCCAGTCGCCGCATGGCTGCTTCTTTCCATTTTCGTCCCAATAATAAGCGCGTTTGGCATCAAAAAGCTCATTGCAGTTGTTCGATAGAAACGTCTGGTCGAATCCATAACGGAACGGCCCGGCCGGAATCGGCCGATTGCGGTCGCCGCCGAAGAGATGCCACTTGCCGACATAGCCGCAGGCATAGCCGGCGTCGCGCATGACTTCGGCGAAGTAGCGGCCTTCGCCGGGAACGGTGCGGATGTCGTTGCAGAACGCCCCGCTGCGTAGCGGGTGTTGGCCGGTCAACAGCAAGCCGCGGAACGGCGTGCACACCGGCGAGTTGGAGATGCATTGGGTGAAACGCACGCCCTCTGCCGCGAATTTGTCGAGGTTCGGCGTGATGATGTCCTTGTTGCCCGCACAGCCAAGCATGTCGAACGACTGCTGGTCGCTGAACACAAAGACCAAGTTGGGCCGGGCCGCAGCAGGCCTGCGAGCGTCAGCAGCATGTAGAGCGGCCAGAGGCGCGAGCAGCAGGGCGAAAATGACTGTGTGGTAATTCATCGTGTTTAGGAATTCAACTTCACTGCTTCTGCAATGGCACTTGCGCGGTAGTCCGCAGATAGGCTATGAGGTCGCGGACTTCGTCGTCTTTGAGGGTTTTCAGCAAACCTTCGGGCATCATAGAAACAGGTGATTTCTCTCGGGACTGGATTTCGGATTTGACGACGACGATATCCTGGCCGGCGAGGCGGAGAGTGAGTTGTTGGTTGTCTTCAGCGGCGACCATGCCGGAGAGAGTGCGGCCATTGCGAGTGGTGACGATGACGAGTTGATAGCTCTCCTGCATGACCTCGCTAGGATTGATAATCTGAGAGAGGATGTAGTCGAGGTTGGCGCGATTGGAGCCGGTGAGCTCGGGACCGACATTGCCGCCAGCGCCGTAGATGGCGTGGCACGCCATGCAGGTGCGCTCAAAGATTGCGCGGCCCTGACCGACGTTAGCCTTGGCGATCACGGGATCGGTGAGCATGGCTTTGTACCTTGCCATCTCTGCCTGCTTGTCGCTTGCGAGCTGCGTGATAGGACCCCAGAACTCGACAAATGAAGGCCCAATAACGCGATAGAGTTGGCGGGCGTCAAAGGCGCTCACATCCGTCTTCGGAATGGTGTTCTTTTTCAACTGAGCGACCAAGGCGAGAGCGGTGTTGCGGCGCGCGGAGAGCGTGATCACGGCCTCGGCTTTCTCGGCGGTGGAAAACGTGCCATAGCCATCAATGAGTTTCCTCTCGATCTGTGGGTCGTCAAACGCAGCCAAGGCGCGAATCGCGTCGCGGCGCAAGGGAGCCTCATCGAGCATAGACATCACCACGGGCAATGCAGCAGCAACCGAGTCGCGGGCAAAGGCGAGGAGAATTTCGCGGCGGCGCTCGACTGGCGCGGCGCGGTCCTTGAGCGTCGCGAGTTGCGTGGCCATTGCATCGGAATCGCCAAAGATCTGGCTGATTTGGGTAATCAAATTGCGGAGATTCTGATCGTTGGTGGCGGTAAGAGCTGCGACAGCGGCACTCCAGTTTTTCGGTGGCACCACTTCGTTTCGGGCTAGCGTTTTGAGTCCATCGCGCATGGCTTCCATCAGCCTGATGCGAAGCGCTGGATCCGTGTTGTCCACGAGTGCGGCAGCGACCGCATCGAATTGTTTGGCGGCGATGGCCCGACGGGCGATGTAGGATGCTACTAACGGAATCTTGCTGCTGGCTGCAAGCTTGAGAGCGCTCGGAGCATCTGATGCCGCGAGTGGTTCGACTCCATACCAAATGATCTTGGGTATGTTGTGATCATTCGCGTCTTCAGCATGGGCGACGAGATTTTGCGCGATGGCCCAGCGTTGGTCCAATGGCATCCGTTGGAGAGCTGAGGCCAGATACAGACGCACGATGGGAGAGGGATCCTTTTCCGCCATGCTGGCGAGTTTCTTCAAGGCTTCAGGATCATACGATTTATCCTCGCCTAACAACTGGATGGCCCAGCCACGGACGTAAGGCTCGGGATGATCGAGAAGCTGCATCAGGCGGGCAACGGGAAGATTTTTTGTCACGTGCAACGCCCAGAGGGCACGAAGTTGATGCGCGGACGTTTTCGACTCTTTGAAAAGTTCCCACAGTTTCGCCGGGATGGCAGAATTGAGCTTACCTGCGTCGGCGCGTTGCTGCAGAAGCACACGGGCGCGTCGGCTATACCAATCGTTGCGATCGGTGAGCAGTCCCACGAGTTGGACATCAGACTTCGCAGCAAGGTCGAATCCGAATTTTCCCGGAAGCCCCTTGGGCGCAAGGCGCCAGATGCGGCCGGTATCCTTGTTGTGAATGGCGGTCCCGCAAATATCGCTATCATGCCAGTCGAGCACATAGACAGCGCCATCGGGTCCGGTTTCAACGCTGAATCCAACCCACGCGTTGTCGTTGGCGAGCATTGTTTCATCGCCGTGGTGGCCAACGAAACCGGATCCCTTCGGTTCCAGAATGTCGGAGAGAACCGCGTGTTCGTGAATGTTGGACATCACGATGCGGTTGCGGTATTCCTTCGGAAACGCATCGGCCAGGTAAATGCGCGCGCCACCGTGGGCGGACTTGTGCGGGTGATCGGTGATGGTCTTGATGTCATCGTAAACGTAAGGAGTAATATGCTTGCCGCCCTGGCGGTGATAGAATCCGCCGGGGATCACATACCAGAGGTGAGGGATGACACATGCGGTCATGAAAATTTGGCCGTGGTCATCGAAGTCGAAGCCCCACGGATTGCTGAAGCCATGCGCGACGACTTCGAAGCGATCTTTCGTCGGGTGATAGCGCCAAACACCACCGTCGATAAATACGCCGTCTTTGACCGGAACCTGGGCGGGGAACGGATCACCCTTGCGCAGGATTTTGCCGCCGTCCACAGGCTTGCCCACGATCGAAGTCGTCGCGAAGCCCTGGCAGCCGTAGAGCCAACCATCCGGCCCCCAGTTGAAGCTGTTGAAAACCTCATGACGATCCTGAATGCCCCAGCCGCTCAAGCGTATTTCGGGCGGCCCGTCGGGTTTATCGTCACCATTCTTGTCGGGCACGAAGAGAAGATTCGGCGGTGCGCCAAGCCAGAGGCCGCCAAAGCCGACCGCGACGGCGCACGGAAACGGGATGTTTTCTAGGAAGACGGTACGCTTATCAAACTTAGAGTCACCATCGGTGTCTTCGAGGATGAGGATGCGGCTGTTGCCATCGGCGGAGAAACCTTGGCCTCGTGTTTCATAGTCGCGGTTTTCCGCCACCCAGAGACGACCGCGGTCATCCCAACAAAATGCGTTGGGTTGCGTGATCATCGGCTCAACGGCGGCGAGCTTCATCTCGAGGCCGGTGTTCACGGTCATCCGATCCAGTGCATCTTCGCCGGTGACGGCGGGGGCTGCTTTTCGAGCAAGGCGCACGGCCTCTGCGTCGATTTTTTTACCGCTGAATTTCTCCCATGTCTCGTTAACTGCCTTTTCATTGAGACTGCCGGTGTAAACGACGAACTGGTGGCGGACCGTCTCGGTTTTGCCCTTGCCAATGCTCCAGGTGCCGGTGACGGCTCGGCACGGACCAACGCCCATTTGTCCGTCCACGCGCCACCCCTGCGGATAGCCAGTGTTCTGAGGATGATCGAAGATTGCGATGTGGGCCTGATCCTCACGACCCTCAACTTTCATGCCCAGATCGACCCACATAGAGCGCTTTCCCGAAGCGAAGTTGTCTCGCTGTTGTTCGCTGTTGATCGCGCTGGCTTCCATCCCGGGCTTCCACGCCATGCGAAGGAAGAGTCCCCCGTATGCGGTTTCTTTCATTCTTAAATCAACGAGTCCCTCGCCCTTCCATTCCAAATCGAGCAGATAACGGTTACCGTTATCGCGCATCGTCCAGACCTGTGTCTCGGCCATGATCGGCTTGCCATCGGCACCGAGCAGATGATAGACTGTGCTCCACTTCACCTCTTCACCCTTGGCGACAAGCGGCGCACTGGAAATCTTGCGCCAGTAGCCTCCGTCGGGATTCTTGAAATAGTCGCGATCGTTGACTTGTTGCAGGCCCCAGAAGATTCCGGTCGTCTCCCCTTGATATTGAGGGCGATCGGCTGTCAGCACGCCTTTGCCGTCGGGAGCCACAATCGGGTGAATGTAGGGGCGAAAATCTGGACGCGCATTTTGGGTTAAGATCGGCGTCGCGACCTTATCACGGTAGACGGAAATGGTATTCGTGGCCTCGTCTTGACGCAGCGTGAGAGTTACGGCTTGAGTCATGGTCGTTGCACCAAGACATAGCGCTAGTATGGCAAGAGTTGATTGTAGGTTCGTTTTCATGGACTGATTGTATGGATTCAATGTAAAATGGTAGTTCTGTTGCAGATCGCCTTATTTGCCGGCAGGAGCATTGCTGGTCAACGCTTTATAGACAGTCGTGGCAATGAGCGTCTGACCTGCATCGTTGGGGTGGATTTTGTCAGGGATGAGATTGCCTTTGCCTTTGAAGGCACCGTGGATATCGATGATGCCGACCTTCGCCTGCTTGGCGACCTCATCCATCAACGGGATCAGTTCCAGGATGTTGTCCTCGCTGCCATCGGGCTCGGTGATGGTGGGTGGGTAGCAGATGAAAACGCGGGGTTTGGAGGGCAACTCGGACAACTGCTTGATCATGGCCAAGTAGTTGGTTACGAAGTTAGGCTTGCTGTTTTTCCAGGCAAGCGGCCTGACGTCATTGGTTCCCAGCATGATGACGACCACATCGGGATTGAATCTTATGGCGTTCTGGTAGTAGTCTGTTCTCTGGTAGGCAAGGAGATACGTGCCGCCCAGACCGAAATTGCCCACCTCATAGGTGCCACCGAGCATTTTTGAGATCTGGTCCGGCCACGACATGCCCTTGGTGACCCCAAACCCTCCCGTGATGCTGTCGCCAACGCAGGCGAGTTTGGTCGCGGGTTTGGCAGCTGTTTTGACAGTGCCCGGATCGGCAGGTGTGGCAGCAGTCGCAGTCTTTTGGCCGCTGTATTTCTGCCAGGCCTCTTTGATGGTCTCTTCCTTAAAGTCGCCATTGTACACGAAAAATTGGTGGCGGATGATTTCGGACTTGCCCTTGGGAATGGTCCAATCGCCAGCGATGGCGCGGCAGGGACCGATGCCCAATTGCGCATCCACACGCCACGGCAAAGGGTATCCGGAGTTCTTGGGATGGTCGAAAATGGCGACGTGAGCCTGGTCACTGCGTCCTTCCAGTTTGATGCCGACATCCACCCAGGATGCGGTCTGTCCAGTGCCATCGCTATTGCGTTTTCCGTTGCTGTTGATCGCAGCGCCCTCCATCCCGTTGCGCCATGGCATGCGGAGAAACAGACCGCCGTAATCGTATCTTCCGACGGTGATGTCCGCGAGGCCTTCGCCCGTCCACTCAAGGTCCAGCACGTAGCGATCGCCGCTGTCGCGCATGGTCCACGCCTGCGTTTCGGCCATGATCGGCTGACCTGCGGCATCGAGCAGATGATACACCGTGCTCCATTTCACCGATTCACCTTTGGCGGTGATTATTTTGTCCGAAACCTTGCGCCAATAGCCGTTGGCGGGATTGTGGAAATAGTCGCGGCCATTGACCCTGGTAAACCCCCAGTAAAGACCGGTCTGATGCGGATGATGTCCGGGGCTGTATTCTGTTAGAACACTCTTGCCATCCGGAGACATCATCGGATGCAGGTAAGGCCGCATGTCCGGCTTGGCATTCTGCGTTACGATCGGCTCGGCAACATTCTCACGATACACGGAAATTGTCTGCGTGGCTTCGTCCTGTCGCAGTGTGAGGGTGCCGGCCTGAGCCATGGACGCCGCGCCGAGGATCAGCGCGAGAAGGGATGGGGTTGATCGTTTTGTTTTTTGCATTGCTAGTTGGAATGATATTTGTTACTTGCGATGCGTAATATGGGAAGAAAAGGAGATTCCACAACAGCAAAAACGGGGGACAAACGGGTGACAAACGCAACTGCGAACCGCTTCACAACTTGATTCATGTTTATCTTTTGTAACAAACAGGCCGAGAGTCGGACTCCCGGCCTGTCGGATGATTTGTTATGGGACGCGGGTGGCTTGGACCTTGCCAGATTCGGCGCGGCAGGCACGCCCGCGGTCAGGGCATCATTCGGAAATACCTTGTCTGGATCTTCGAAGAGCTACCCCGTGTGAAAGTGACAGCTCAGACCTTCACAAACTACACGCCCAAAGCCTACGCCGAGCGCATGCGTAAAGAAGGCCACAAAAAAATCGCGTAGTCATAAACGTCATAAGTGACCACCTACGACACTAACGACAAAAGGTGCTTCATAGGACGCTTAC
>CAIRGO010000299.1 GCA_903878115.1 Akkermansiaceae bacterium
CGTGGCTGGGAATCGCGTTGGGCAAATCAAGATACTGGCGGAACCACTCTTCTTTGGCGTTTCCAAATTCCTCCATGTCCTCGAAGCTTTCGCAGCCGCAGATAACGGCACACAGAGAGATGAAGAGTATGTCGGAGAGGTGGTGTTTGCGGGTGCGTTCGACTCTTGGATCTTCCACCTCCCGGAGGATAAGGATGATGGATGGAAGCGGAGCGGGGTTTGTTTCTTCAAGTTCTTGCGGTGTGGACATCCCTGAATCGTCAGCATGTAATTACAAAGTACAAGTTTATTATCAGGGAATAAGAAATTTCAATGCGTTTGCCCTGTCCGCAGCGTAGCAACTCACGCCATCGAGACCGAGGTCATCAGCGAGGATAAAAATGATGTTAGGTTTGGCAGGTGCCGCGGCAGGCGCTGGCACTGGGTCTTGAGCGAAAGCGCCGACGCACATCAATGCGTTGAGTGTAATGATGTGTTTCATGGAATGTTGCCAGAAACTGTGCGTCAGCGTTTTCGGAGTCATGATGTTTTTTTGCGATTACGGTTTCGTTTTTAGCAATTCCACCATCGCTTTGCCCATGGCTTCTCCTACGTCCATGTACACTTCAGCTTTACCGCCGTAGTGACCATTACCGCTGCCACCTTGGGCCATCGGGTTGGTATAAATAGTGGCAACATTTCCCTTGAATTCAGGGTGCTTGCCGCTGGTGCCGTCCACGGCGAGTTGGGCATCGAGCACCAATCCACCGTTGCCGGTGCTGCCTTTTGCCGATTCGCCCAATGTGCCTAACACAAATTTTGCGTTAGGTGAATTGAAGTCCTTACGCAATGACGCGATGAAGGTAACCAGATTTTTCTCGTAGTTGGCAGAATGGACAGCATTTCCGCAATCTTTTTCACCTTGCCAGAAAAAGAATCCCGCTACCTCGAACTTGGTGGCACCAGGGTAATGTGTGGCAAGATCAGCAAGCGCTTTTTTCGCATCGGCAACGTCTCCATCATACTGCAATCCAGCGTGCCAAGCGATTTTTGCCGGCTCGGTGCCTTTTTCCCACTTGTCAGGGGAATCTCCGTAACCAGCATAAATGAAGGTTTTCTCGGCACCTGTTTTATCTTTTTCTACGCCTTCGATCTGCTTGCTTCCTGGAGGCAATAAGTCCCAACCGAGACTGCGGTTGCCGATGCAGCTTTTCAGGATCATCACCGGCGCGTCGATCGCATTTCCTACGACATGGCCAATGCCGTATTCTGGGCCCATGGATTTGCCGGTGACCGTCATAAATTCGTTATTCAGCGGTCCCTTGCCAGACATGTAACGGACAAAGCGCACGTCCTGACGCACCGACCATGCGCCAGTTTCGTCGATCATGTAAGGGTATTTCTTCTTCTCCTTGACTGCATTTTCCAAGGATATCTCTGGGCCGGTGATTTTACCCAAGCCGACCATGTTGGATTGGCCCATCAAGATGAAAACTTGCACTGGTTTGGTCATGTCAGCGGGTTTGCCGTCCGGTTTCGGAATGGGCTGGTCCTCTGCTAGGGCGGGGCAAAATGACGATAGGGCAAATGCCGTAATCGCGATGGATGAGAGAGCAAAAGCTCTGCGTATTTTGTGGTTCTGTTTCATTTTTGTATGTTACGATTGAGAGAAAGTAAGTGGGTGATTATTTTGCTGGAGTGAGAGTGAAATCTTTGATGGTCATTCCCTTGGCCTCATCGGACCGCGAGAAAAGCAACACGTTTTTGCCTGTGGTCAGCGTGATTTCGACAGGTTTGGTCTGTTCCCATTTGCCTAAGGTGTAGGGCAGAGTCATATCAACGGGTTCCTTCGCATTGTTGGCCGTGACGAGCACGTGCTGGTCAGGGCTGACGGTCACCACCCGCGCGCTGAGCATATACTTGCCTGCTGCTGGGGCGTCGAAGGTATATTCGAAAGTCTCGGTTTTCCCAAGTCGGCTGTAGTGCAACTGCATCCCGCCCAGAGAGCTCGGCATGAAGCGGATTTTTCCGGTGCTGTTGGTCGGCTTGCTGCAGGCCACGGCGGGAACGGTTATCACACCGTCTTTTCCGACGACAATGTTCCTGTCTGCTGCGGTGATGCTCACTGCCTTGACGACCTCTTTTTCCTTGGATTCATTCGCCTCGCCGATGTCGGTGCCGACTGCCGCCAGCGTTACCGCTTTGGATTTTTCAATAATTGCCTGCTGCTGGTAGAGCGCCACGCCATTCCAAAAACCGCTCGCGGCGGCACCGAAACCTGTCGCTTTGGTTTCACCGAGCACGGCACCCACCCACTGGGCGCGCTGTACTGCGGGATAAGCCGCTTCTACTTTTCTCGCCTGCGTCATGGCAAGGAAATCGGTGTCAGCAGCGCCCTCGACGGTGCCCCAGCCCCAATTAGCGCCGAGGTTGATCACCCAGCCAGCAGGTGTCCAGTGTACCAGAGTGGCATGGCCAGGTTGAGGACGAGCGAGAGTCGGCATGCCGAAGCTGCGTAGGATGAAACGTCCGAAAAATGCCCGCCGTCCGCAAACACCGCCGGTATTGATGATGTTCTGATAGAAGCCCAGTGATGGGAGGTCGTTTTTCTGATCTTGCGATCCGTATTTCACGTCGGTTCTTACAGCTTCCACATAACGCCAGCGTTCATCCGCGGTGTGGATCTGGTCGGGATGGTAGTTGCGCAGCATTTCGCGCCCCCAAGTTAGCACTTCATCGGGCTCATCGCCATTGCCAACAAAGCGACAGTCCCATGCCGTCAGCTCCTTGAAGTGAGGATCGAGCTCGCCTGCCAGGAAGGCTTTATCGAAATGCAGGTAACGTTTTACTGGATCGACGATGGTCGGACCATTGGTCTGGTCTTCGGCATTGCGTTGCGGCACTGGCACCGCATGTTCAAGACTGGTGCCCAGTGCAAAGCGTTGCAGGATACCATCTTTGGCATGCGTGCTGGCTTTTTGGATGTCAGTGTAAATTTTCATTGCCTGACCATACTTTCCACCACTGGCACCGTCGGCCGTGAGCATTTGCTTCATCAAGTCAGCATCGGCAAGAAGTTTGTCGATAAGGGCTTCTTGCTCTTTGTTCTCTTGCGCGAACTCGGCCAAGCCGCGCGGGGTGGCCTGCGCGATGAGGTTGTATTTGATCAGTTGCGCGTCGAGTTTGTCACTAATGAGAATTTTGTCCACGCCGGCCAGCACGGCTTTGCTCGTTGGCTGTGCCTCTTTTTTGGCACTTGCGAGCGCCTCCTTGGCGGCAGCGTGAGCTTTTGCTGCTGCGTCTTTGTCCTTGCTCTTCGCACTCGCTAACATGGCCTTACGTTCCGCCGCTGTCGCTGCGGCCTCGGCCTGATAGACCTTCAGGAAAGCGGCTTGCTGCGCTGCGTCGATTTTTGGCAGTGCCTTGGTGATTTCGTCCTGTAAGCCCTTGAGGGTGGCAGCGTATTTGGTTTCGAGTTTGCTGCCGGCCTCTTTCAGGGGCGCAGCCGGTGCTTCTGCTTGTTTCTTGGCCGCCATGGCGGGTGCAAGTCCCAATGTTGCCGCCGCCAACAGCTGGGCGATGCGAAATGTGTGGTATTTGTTCATGAAAAGATGGTGATGGTTGCGGGTGTCGATGGAGAGAATTTTTTTCGGTGTGATTACTTAACGGGGGTAAGGATGAGGTCCTTGATGCTTACTCCGCGACTGCCGTCTGCGAGTGCGAAATGTAGGGTGTTTTTCCCACTTATTAGAGTGAGTTCGATCGGCTTGGTGAGTTCCCATTTGCCGAGTGTATACGGCACGGTGATTTCGCTCGGTGCTGTAGGTTGATTCGCAGCACCGAGAATTTTTTGACCTGTCTGAGTGGTGACGACGCGAGCTGAGAGAGAATATTTTCCTGCGCGTGGAGCAGTGAATTCATACTCTGCTTTGTAGCCGCCCGTGCAGTGCAATTGGAAGCCTCCGGCAAAACTTTTCATCGCTGATGAACTGCCCGTTGCTTTGCTGTTAGCCACTGCGGGAATGGTGATGCTGCCGTCTTTACCGATGACTACTTTGCGATCTTCGTCCGACAACTTGGCCTGATTGCCCCGTTGTTTTTCCTTTGATTCATTGGCCTCAGCGAGCTCTTGACCGAGTGGTCCTAATGCCACTGATGTGGATGCTAGTGCTACTGATTGATCGTGAGCCATACCGCTCCAGAATCCGCCAGTGACACCTTTGCGTTCGTTGTAGGCTTCCTCGCCGAGCAAGACACTGATCCACTGCGCACGTTGCACTCTAACGAAATCTTTGCCGTGAGCGCGAGCTTGCGATTCTAACAAAAAGTCATTACCGCTGCGTGGTGCTTCATCTTTATCCCACCAGCTATGCTCAAAGCCTGCGCCTAAATTAATTACCCAACCTTTGGGAGTCCAATGGCTTAGTGCGGCATGGGCCTTCTGTGTGACGCCCCATGTAGGGATGCCAAAACTTTGCAAAATGAAACGGCCGAAAAAGGCGCGTCGTCCACAAACACCACCGTTCATGATGATGTTTTGGTATTGCTGCGAGGAGGGTAGATCGTTGACGACGTTTTGCGAACCGTAGGGGACCTCGGTGCGGATGGTTGACGAGTAACGCCAGCCGTAGTCTGGATTGTAAATATGATCGGGGCGATAGTTCCGCAACATCTCGCGGCCCCACGCTAGGATTTCATCGGGCGCATCGCAATCAACGACCATGCGGTATTCCCAAGTCGTGAAAGTTTTGAATGCAGGGTCGAGCTCGCCAGCGAGAAATGCTTTCTCATAGTGTGAGTATCGCTTCACTGGATCGACAGTGGCTGGCGCGTTTTTTTGATCCGCGGCGTTGCCCTGCTCGATCGGCTTGGCATGCTCTAGGCTGACGGCGAGCGCGAGTCGTTGCAAGCTGGCATCGGCTGGCTGGTTCATCACTTTGCGGATGGCGGTGAAGATTTCCATCGCTTTGCCATATTGGCCAAACTTCGCACCACCCGCTTCGAGCATGGCGCTCATCAATGCTTGATCGGCTAAAAGTTTGTCAACCAGAGCTGCTTGCTCACTTCCTTGTTGGGCATACTCTGCCAAGCCGCGTGGTGTTGCTTGGGCCAGCACGGCGGCGACGACGAGTTTGGAATCGAGTTTGTCATTCGCGAGGAATGTTTCTACTTTGCCCATCATCGACTTGGAGGCACTGAGTTCAGCTGCTTTCGCTTGCGCTAATTTTGCCTTGGCGGCTTCATTTGCTTTGGTCAATTTTGGCTCGTCGAGTTTTGCTTTGTCGAGCCCTGCTTGGCGGATCACGAGTTCTTTTTCTCCGTCAGCTTTGTTGGCTTGCCAATGGGCGAGATCTTTTTGTGCAGCCGCGCGTTCTGCATCGGTGGTGGCTTTTTTCAGTGCGGCATTTGCCGCAGCGATTCCTTTTTCCGCTCCGCCGATCCACTTGCCTTTGGCATGATCTACTAGCCCTTTTGCGCCTTGGATTTTGCCCATGTCTGCCGCTGCGGCTTTCGCTTCTGCTTCAGCGGCTTTTACGTCATCGTGCGTTTTCTGGAATGCTGCATTTTGTTGCGCATCGACCTTAGGAAGAATTTTAACAAACTCTGCCTGCAGGGCGCTGAGCTGGGCGGCATATTTTTTCTCAAGAGTATTTCCTGCATCATTGAGTGAGGCGAGCGGAGCTGATTTTGGCGCTGCTGATAGCAACGGTGTGAAGCTCAGGGAGGTGCCTGCCAAGAAGCATGCCATCACGAGTGTTGTATTTTTTTTCATCGGTTGTGTCGTTTCTTTTACGATTATCAATTGGCGGATAAAGTATGCTATTTTCGAATTTTTGCAGAAAATTTATTTCGGGTTTTTGAGCAGTTCTACCATCGCTTTGCCCATGGCTTCGCCGACATTCATGTAGGTTTCCGGATTGCCGCCGTAGTGACCATTGCCGCTACCACCCATTGACAGAGGATTGGAATAAACGGTGGCCACATTGCCTTTGAACTCGGGATATTTGCCATCCTTGCCGTCGACGGCCATATGGGCATCGAAGATCTTGTTGCCGCAGCCCTTGGTGTGCTCGCCGAGGGTGGCGAGGACGAACTTCGCGTTCGGGGATTTAAAATCTTCGCGCAGCGCCTTTATGAACAGGACGAGATTTTTTTCATAGGCATTTGCCCATTCCGCGTTGCCGGCATCCTTCTCACCTTGCCAGAAGAAAAATCCCGCGACTTCGTATTTCGTTGCATCGGGATAGTAGGTCTTGAGATCACCCAGGACATCCTGAGCCGCCTTGACATCGCCGTCGTATTGCACGCCTGCATACCAGTCCTTGACGTCCTTCGGCTTTCTGGGAGTTTCCTTGTTTCCCTGATAGCCTTCGGCATTTGGTGGCAGCAGATCGAAACTGAGAGCGCGGTTGCCGATGCAGCTCTTGAGGATCATGACCGGCGCATCGATGGCATTGCCCAGCGGGTGGCCGATGCCGAACTCCGGCCCCATGGTGTTTCCGGTGATCGTCATCCACTCGTTGTTGTACATTTTCCATGGCCCTGCACCGGAAGCCATGACACGCACGTTACGCACGTCCTTACGCACGGCCCAGCCGCCCGACTCATCCAGCAGGTAAGGGTATTTCTTCTGCTGTTTGACCGCAGCATCCAAGCCCCCAACTTTGCCTGCGCCAACCATGTTGGATTGACCTAACAAAATAAAGACTTGCACCGGTTTGCTCATGTCAGCGGGTTTGCTCATGTCAGCAGAAGCCCCGTCTGAGACTACGCTGGTGCTGGCTGCGGGGGTAGATCCTGGCTCGACTTTTCCTTGCTCCTTCAGAAAGGTGTTATCGGCCTCGGAGAGTTTATCGCTGGTGAATTTTAACGCGCTGCCGTTTTTCAATGTGACGCTAAGAATACCAGTGGCGGGGTCATAGGATTTTAGTTCGCCTTCGAAGGTTTTGCTGCCATCGACACTGGTCCATGTGCGAGCTTGTACGGCAGAGAGGCACAACATCGCGCCGACGAGTGTCATCGCGAATCGGAGCGTTTTGCTAACGGTATTTCTATTTTTGTTTGTACTGGTCATATGTTTTTAATACGTTGGTAAAAGTTGTATTATTACTTATTTCTTCATGATCTGAAAAAGGTTGTGGTAGCGATCGGTCCAAAGTGGCACGTCAATAACTTGATCTTCGGGATCAATCTGGGTGGGATTGTTTTGGAGAAACGTTTGGTTCTGCGTGACCATCGAGTAATCGGTGCTGTAGTGGTCGCCATCTTTTGTGGTGCTGATACGCGGCGCGCTCCATCCAAGGGCTTCCGCTTGTTTTTCGACCACGGGAAAGAGTTGCAAATAACTGTTCGTCACATGCACCGCGATGATGCCATTCGGCTTCATGTGGCGACGGTAGATTTGAAAGGCCTCACTGGTGAGCAGATGCATCGGGATCGCATCACCACTAAATGCATCTAACAGAATTACATCGAATTGCTGGTCGGGCTCGTGCTCTAGTGTGAGCCGTGCATCACCGACGATCATGTGCACCGAGGCACCACGCTGCTCGGCGTCATCGATATAGGTGAAATATTTCCGCGCAAGGCGGACAACTTCCGGATTGATTTCATAAAATCGATAGCTTTGACCTTTTTGTGCGTAGCAAGCGACCGTGCCTGTGCCTAGCCCTACGACACCAACTTTCACATCGGGAAGATCATGCAGTGAGTCGAGTGCTTTGCCGATGCCGGTCTTGCGCCCGTAATACGTGATCGGATCGGCTTTGAAGGCATCTGCCATATTTTGCATGCCGTGCTGAGTGCCGCCATGAGTGAGAATACGAAAATCAGAATTGATGCGGCTGTCATACCCTTCACGCACATTGACGGTGCCATAAAAATTCCGCACGCGTTCCAAACGATCTGGGATTTCCATGTTGGTCTTCGCCATCCAGACAAGCGCGGATCCTACGACTACCAGCAGCACAGCGCGTAGCGATAAGCTCAAGACGCGGCGGCGGATCTGCGCAGCGGAACTCGCACAGACAACTAAGGCAACGATCATGCACAGGATCAATCCCAATGGCCATTCCATGAAGGTCACAAACACCCGCGGAGCCACGAGACTCACCAACATGCCGCCGATGGCGCCACCTGCCGACATGCAAAGATAGAACTCCGTCAGCCGTGCTGGTGCGGGTTTTAATCGCCCTAACTCACCATGGCAGACCATGCAGGCGAGAAACATCGCACTAAAACACCACGTTACTTCATATCGATAATTCGGAATCAAATCGACTCGATGACCGAACATTTTTTTTGTTGCATCACCTAACAGATCGTTTCCGCCAGCAGTGATGAAGATCGCTAACAATGTCAGCGCCGCCCACAGCCAACGGCGATACCATCGTTCATGTTCGAAGCAGATGATGAAGGTCAGCAAGTATAGGCTCAGTGGAATCACCCACATGAAAGGGACTACCGCCACGTCTTGGCACACGTGATTGGTGGTAGCGAGCAACATCACACTCGCCAAGGCCGGTAGGAAAATCCACAAGCCACGACGCCACCACGGCAACACCTCTGTGACAAGCAGATCAGTTATTTTTGCCGTCGGATCTTCTTCGTTCGATTGATCTGCAACATTTTTCTTGTTAGAATGCCAAGCTAGCAACAGTGATAATAGCCCAAACACCACAAAGCCTAACGACCACAGTTTTGTCTGCGCCATCACATCCATGCGCGGCTCAAAAAAGAACGGGTAGCTAATCAGTGCGACCAGTGAACCGACATTTGACAACGCATAGAGTCGCCACGGCGAACCGCCTGGAATCGCTCGCGTAAACCACACCTGCGCTAGCGGGCTGGTGCTGGATAGAATGAAATATGGCAGTCCGACAGTGCCTAACAGAATCATCAAGATTTTCCCCGCTGGGTCTTCATTTCCTGTGGGCTTCCATGTTTCTGCCGGAGAGATGGGTAGCAACACAAATGCGCCCACGATCAGCAATGTGTGGATCACCGCTTGCCAACGCGGTGCTAGGCGGGCGAGGAAATGCGCGTAGGCATAGCCACCAAAAAGCAATACTTGAAAAAATACCATGCACGTGGTCCACACCCCAGGACTACCACCAAACCACGGCAAGATGAATTTGCTGATGACTGGTTGTATTTGAAACAGCAGAAACGCACTCACCAGACTGAGCGAGCCGAGAAATACTGCGATGCTTACGCGTGGGTTGGTGTTGGACATGTTAGGTTTTTTTGTGAGAAAAAAAAGATGCGATTACTTTTTCTGTACACGTTTTTGAGGGCGCAGGCGGAGTATGACTTTGCTATCTTTTTTGGGAATTTCGTCAGAATTGATCTCCCACATCAGCGCTCCGTTATCCTGACTTTGCAAACCTGCCAAGCATAGCAGTTCGTCGCCAAAGGTGGAGATGGAAATTACACTGCCGCTGCTGTCAGCGAGGTATTTTCGAGGCGCGTCCCCATCTTCGAGTAGTAGCGATCCGGCAAAGAGAAATGTGGAAGGAAATTTCTCAGCTTTTTTTTCATCGGCAGTTTTTTCTACACCAGTTTGTTCGCCCTCATCGCTGCGCGATATGAAATCACTCACTGGTCGCTCGATCATTTTCCCTTCGGCATCTTTTACCACCAGAAATACCTCGATCGGATCTCCTTGTGGCGGGCTTTCTTCCCATTGGCGCGTCGCTTCATCAATGATTCTGCGCGATGCCGGATTGCCATTCTTGGCGCCTAACAAAAGCAATGCGGTATGAATGTGCATCGGGCGCGCATGGACCACCACCAACGATTCATGCTCCTTGGTTTTCACGGTGCAAGCGACCATTTCCAACGAGCCTTTATCCAAGCAAATACTGGCCTCCACATCCACGCAATGCAGTTCAACATTGACCGTCACCCCAGGGAATTTAAGAGCTTCTAAGGCTTTTTTCTCAGGAGGTTTTTCAGGTGCTTTCTCTACTGCTGGATCAGCCAACGCAAATGGCATGAGCGCCAGCATGATGAGAGTTGTCGCCCGGTTGATGGAGGATGGTAAGAGTTGATTCATAATTGCGTTGTATGGCGAACTGGATTTAGCGGATCGCGCGGAAAACTCCACACTGCACAGTTGCAGCAATAAATCCAGATTATTTTTTGCGCGTAACTTACCCCTTTTTCGGTAGGTTTCTTTCAAAAAAATCAGTTCTACCCTGAGTGCGAAAGGCTTGCCTCCGCCCTGGTAGATGAGGCTTGCCTCATGCGGGGGGATTTTTTCACCGCTAAGAAAGGAAGGGCGCTAGGGTTGAAGAAGAATGTTTAAAAAACCGTAGCCCGCTTGCGGGCGGAGATAGCCTGACTGAATGCCTACCTAACAATAACAGGCAAAATTGCAGAATTAGCAAAATTAACAGAATTTGTTAGAGGGCATGCACTACCAACTCTTCAGCCCCAAAGCGGGCGAAATTCAATAGCCCAGTGCAACGCGCTGGGTAATGAGGATCTACCAACATCCAGAGCCCTGAAAGGGCGACACTTGCTAGGGCGTTGAAGCATTTTAACCACGGATGAAATATAGGATATGCAGGGATCAATGCTAAGACTTTGAAAAAACAATGGGTTCACAACTATTTTATTCTCCCTTTTTTCGTGACTTCGTGGCTTCGTGTGAAAAAATAATGAACCACAGATTAAGCAGATGGCTCAGATTGTTTTGAAAGATATGACGCACTCCTGTTTTGAAAAATTTCTATTATTTTCTTTCCTTCCCGTTTTGATTTGTTAGGGTCTTCTTATTGCCTCAAACGTTGATCTAATCGATGTCTCAGCGCCATACCACCAAAAATCACAAGAAGGTTTTGTCACGAAAATTCGACAATCGACCAAGGGCGGCAGCGCCGAGAAAATTCTAAAATCACGATAAAATTTAGCTAGATCAATCCCATAAAGGTAGCTTTGACTTTAGTTGAATCAAAAATCAAGCATCTCCAGATATGATTCACCGCTAAGCCGCTAAGATCGCTAAGGTTTGAGGAAGAATTTTTTCACCACGGATGAAAGGCCCAACTTCGTCCAAGGGCTACGAAGGGCAAGCAGGATTTACACGGATGTTTTGCAGCGAATGAACTGCCCCTTTCTCCACCAAATCAAATATCAAATATCAACAATGGGAAACGAGTCCTTCCATAGCCGAATGGCGACGGAGGATCGTCAATTTCTTCCCATCCCTACTCACTCCGCCTCTCACGCCACCTCATCCAGCGGACTCGTCACGCCCAATCCATTGGCTCCCATCGCCACGTGCAGATAGATTTCCGTCGTCGTAATATCTTCATGGCCTAACAAGTCTTGGATTCTCCGCAGATCTGTTCCATTCTCTAACAAATGCGTCGCAAAACTATGCCTTAGCGCATGACTCGTCACACGCTTCTCGATCCCCGCCGCTTGTGCTCCACGCTTGATCGCCTCATTGTAGACTTTTTCATGCAAATGATGCCGACGTGTCACACCCGACTCCGGATCGACAGATAACTGCTTTGCAGGAAACAACCAGAACCACTCAAAAGTCTCTGCCGCTCGCCTGAACTTCCGCGCCAATGCTCCGGGAATGTAAACTCCTGGCTGCCCCTCGACCCTGTCCTTTTCCCACAGCTCTCGCGCCCGCTCAATCTGCTGCGCGATGACTTTGAGCAAACTCCGCGGTAACACCGACATCCGATCCTTATCACCCTTACCCATCCGCACCGTCACCGTGCCACGCTCCAGATCGATATCCTTGACCCGTAAGTTCACCACTTCAGTGAGCCGCAAACCGGCTCCATACTGAATCCGTGCTGCAAGTGCATAACGAGCATCACGTGATTCCTGTGCATCCATCTTTTCTAACAAACGCCCCACCTCCCCCTTCGATAAAACAACCGGCACTCTCGTCCCCCTCTTACGCAACTTTACCCCAAAGACAGGCTCGTCCACACCTAATACATACTTAAACAAAAACGCCAACGCATTCAACGCCTGCTTTTGTGTGGCATACGCACAGTCCTCATCTTCAACCACAGAAGTCAGAAATCGCGTTGCCGTGCCCACCTCCATCACCGCGCGATCTTCCCCAGCGAACCGCGCATAACGCGCCGCCCAGGCGCCGTAACACAACATCGTCCGACGTGCCAACCCACGCCGCGCACAACCAGAACGAACAGCCGCCCGAACCCTCTCTGGCAGACTCCGATGATCCGCCCCCGCCTCAGCGCAGGCTTCCAGCCACTTCAAATACCATTGCATCGCATCGCCCCACTGCTCAAGTTGCCATTTCTCGCGCTGCCGATCTTCACGTAAAATTTCTGTCTTCCAGAAAATCTTCGCCGCTTCTCGTCCCGCCGACAAATCATGTCGCAAGCGGTAATTTTCGAACCACTCGAGAACTAGCAAAAAACCACTGCGTTCCCGTTCCGTTAGCCCGCGAAATTCAGCAAGATCTTTTCGCCAACAAAGTCGATTTTTAGTGCGCACACTCATAACGAAGGCAAAAAATCATAAAATGCACCACAGGTCAATCAAAAAAGTGTTCAATTGAACATATTTTTAATTTCGTTCGATACTATCTAGAAAAAGTTCACTCAAAGAAGCGTCGTTATATCACCCACAGAAGTCCCTGCCAAATAACTGTAATTCCTTGTTGCCGATATACGCACGAATTCAAAGAAAATCCTTGCAATATATGCAATAATCTTGTTTTCTTCTCCCGCTAAGCCCGAGTGATATATCACTGCGGGATCCTACTAATAAATACTGTTCGACTCATTTCGCAGCTCGCGTTTGGCAAGGGTTCGCGCATGCTGCCGTTCCTTGACCTTGCTCCGGGACAGTGCGTGGACGCTCTTCCGGCTTTTATAGGCTTCGCTCGGATAGGTGTCGTGACCAGGACAGCACCCTGAGACCTGACGTTTTCTGGTGATGATTTCGCGTTTCATAAAAGTCGAACAAGTCAGTGGAGGGAATCGCCGTTCCGCTCCTATTTGTTTTCAAGCCGTGAGGGCGGCGATCCCTCACTTGGGGCGTTAGCCAAGAGAATCCAATTCGGCTTGCAGGTGAATTTTCCGTCCCGCCTTCATTATTCTGCTGTTGGCGGCGAGGTATCGCTCATGCTCGGATTCCGTGCGCCATCCGCACTGAATCAAAACAAGATCGGCTAACAAGTCGCGGATGAGCAATCCGCCTTCTGAGGTTTCTTCAAGGGTTTCTGGTGTCATAAAGTCTTTTCCTTCGGTGTGGTTTTGGTGTCGGCGGATGCCATCGCTTGGCTGTTCGGCAGAGATTCGGGCGCATCCATGATTTTCGTCATTTCGCGGATCGCGTCGAGGTATCCATTCTCATAAGAGATGTGCGTTTTGTGTCCGCTTATTTCGGCAATGGATTTTGA
>CAIRGO010000300.1 GCA_903878115.1 Akkermansiaceae bacterium
ATTCAGCGGATAGCATGATTCTCCATGGCGGATGGGATCATTTTTCCTGAGTAGATTTTTCACACGCATCCTTGCCAAACGCACCGCAATCAGCGACTGTATGCGTGCAGCGCACTGCTGCGATTCTATCTCATGTTTTTTCTAGGCATCAATATAGGAATTTCCAATACACGCGCAGTCGTGCTCGATTTGGAGGGAGCTCGCGTGATCGCAGATGCCGTGGCTCCCCATCGTTGGATTGAGGGCCTGCCAGATGGGCATAAAGAACAAGACCCTGTGTGTTGGATCGAAGCAGTAGATCGCGCTGTGAGACAATGCCTCGACACTCTTGGCTCTAGTCGTGGTAAAATTGCCGCGATGGGCGTCAGCGGTAGCCAACAAGGCATCGTCGTTCTTGATCGTGAAAATCGCGTCGTGCGACCTACGAAAATGGCGGGTGATTATTCCGCACGTCGACAAGCAGAAGAAATTTCCCGAGCATTTGGAGGTAGTCCAGGGCTTATCGAACTCGCCGGCAATCCACTCTATGCCGACTCTGCCGCAGCTCAATCTTTATGGTTAAAACAACACGAGCCATATCATTTTCAACGCGCGGCAGCGATCTTGCCGATCAAAGATTTCATCAACTACTGGCTAACAGGTGATGTTGCCACCGAGCCCGGCGCGGCTTCAGGCACAGGCATGTTTGACATTAGAAAACGTTGCTGGCCTAACGAAATTTGTTCACTTATTGACTCTCGACTCATCGAGATGCTACCAAAAGTCGCATCCTCGATCGAACCTCGTGGATTACTCCGCCAACAGCTTGCCAACTCATGGGACGTGGACCCACAGATCATCGTCTCACCAGGCAGTGGCACGCAAATGCTATCTTGCCTAGCGGCTGGATGTGTCGCCAGTGGGCGTGTTTCGTTAGAACTCGGCAATACCGGCGTGCTATCAGGCATCGCCAATGAACCATGCGTGGATTTACGCGGTGAAGTTTCAGCCCTATGCGATGCCACGGGACAATGGCTCGCCACCGTGGTCACAGCAAATGCAGTTGCAGCTCCGGAAATGGTAAGACGCCACTATGGATGGTCCACTGAGCAGATGGAACAAATGGTTGCCGCCAGTCAACCAGGTGCTGATGGCTTGCTATTTCTCCCCTACGTTACTGGCGAAAAAACACCAGCGCTGCCAGAGGCCAGCGGCGTGATTCATGGCATCACGATCGATAATTACACTCCCGCAAACATCGCTCGCGCCACCGCAGAAGGAGTTTCGTTAGGCCTCGGTTATGGACTAGGGCGCATGCGCGAATTAGGCTTTGAGCCACGCGAAATTCAGGTCACTGGTGCCGGTTCAGGCAGTAAAATCACCCGCCAATTGTTAGCCGATGTTTTTGGCGTGCCGGTTGTCGGACTCTCTAGTCCACAAGGCCCTGCCTTCGGCGCAGCAATCCACGCAGCACTCGTATTTTTCCGCCATAGTGGTGAAACATTACAGTTTGAAGAAATGGCACAGTACTTAGTTTCTGTCGATGAAAGCACACGCTGCGTTCCTAACAATTCTCTTCACTCACTCTACCAAGACCTCATTTCGCGTCAGCAATATTTGGTCGATACTCTTCATCCCGCAGGTTTTCTCTAAATGACCGAAGCAGCAGTCATCGATAAAAAAAATGCCGTCAAAGGTGGCACTAAAGAAAAAATTATCGGCAGCATCGCGGGCTGGCTCATGCAGATCGCCGCTCTCACGATGCGCGTGCGTTTTCAAAACCGAGAACATTATGAAGCACTCAACGGCGCTGTCATTCTCTGCTTCTGGCATGGGCAAATCATCCCCGCAACCATCGCTTGGCTGCGCAAATGCCCTCGCCATCATCCATTGGTAGCACTCACCAGCGCTAGTCGAGACGGAGCGATGATCGAATATGTCATGAAAACACATGGTGTGGAATCGGTGCGTGGCTCTTCGTCACGTCGTGGTCTCAGCGCTTTAATCGAGCTAAAAAAAGCCATCAATCAAGGCAAGGATATTTGCATCACTCCCGATGGACCTCGTGGCCCGGCCAAAGAACTGCAACCTGGATTACTAAAAATCGCCCAGCTCACGGGAGCGCCCTTATTGCCATTGCGCATCATCTGCTCATCGTCGTGGAAATTAAAAACCTGGGATGGATTTGAAATCCCAAAACCATTTGCCACGCTTCACTTAGTCATCGATCGTCCCATTTTCATTCCGCGCACCACCACCGATGATGAATGGAGTTCTCTCATCGTAACCGTCACCAACAAACTCTCTGAAATCGATCCTATCCACTAATTTATCATCATGAAAATCATCGACGGAAAAGCCGTAGCAGCCACAGTATTGTTAGAGTGCCAACAAGAAATTGCTGAGCTGTTAGAAAAAGGCATCCAGCCAGGACTCGCCGTGGTGCTGGTTGGCGAAGACCCCGCATCACAAGTCTATGTCGCCTCGAAAGTAAAAACTTGCGCCGAGCTGGGCATGCATTCAAAAAAAATTGTAATGCCCGCGACAAGCACCCAAGCAGAACTGTTAGATGTAGTGCAGCAACTCAATAACGACCCCACGATCCATGGCATCTTAGTACAGAGCCCGCCGCCGCCGCAGATCAACGAAGAAGAGATCATCAACGCCATCGACCCACGCAAAGACGTGGATGGGTTCCATCCGCAAAATGTCGCCAAATTAGTGCTAGAAGACCCTAGTGGATTCGTTCCCTGCACCCCAGCGGGAGCGATGCGTTTGCTTGCAGCCGCTGGTATCGATACCAATGGTGCCGAGGCCGTTGTGTTAGGTCGCAGTATGATCGTGGGCAAGCCCATGGCGCTGCTGCTCATGGCAAAAAATGCCAATGCCACCGTCACCGTAGCGCACTCGCGTTCACGTGATCTACCAGCACTTTGTCGACGTGCCGATATCCTCATCGCCGCCGTAGGACGCCCAGAAATGGTCAAGGCAGATTGGGTGAAAGAAGGAGCCGTGGTCATCGACGTCGGCATCAACCGCATCGCCGATCCTAGCAAAAAATCCGGCTTCCGCCTGACGGGCGATGTCGCCTATGATGAAGTTGCCTCCCGCTGTTCCGCCATCACTCCCGTCCCCGGCGGCGTGGGCCCGATGACCATCGCCATGCTGATGAAAAACACCCTGCAAGCCGCTCGTCAAATCAACGGTTTATAATTTTTCCAATTAATTTGAATAAATCTAAAATATACTATTGTATAAATAGTGCATTTAACACATCTTCCTCGCGCCATGAAATGCAAATACTCCTTTTTATCATTACTCCTGTCGCCTTTTGCCTATTCGCAAACGACGGATCCGAAACCTGAAGACCTCGAAGAGGTGGTGGTCTCTGCGAGCCCATTGCAACGAACATTATCCGAGCTAGCGCAACCGGCAACAGTATTACAGGGCGACCAGTTACGCGATAAAATGCAATCGACTCTGGGCGAGACACTTAATGGTCAGCCCGGCGTTAGTAGCACGAATTTTGGCCCTGGCGCTAGCCGTCCCATCATCCGCGGGCTCGGCGATGACCGGGTTCGAATTTTGCAAAATGGCACCTCGGTATTGGACGTCTCTAACGTAAGTCCCGACCACGCGGTGGCAGCCGATGTTTCACAACTGCGATCCATCGAGGTGGTTCGTGGCCCTGCGACATTACTCTACGGACCTAACGCGGTCGGTGGCGTGGTGAACATGATCGATGATCGCATTCCCGACACACGTTTCGAGGGGACATGGCCAAGCGGATCTTTCGAAACACGCTACGGTTCCGTGGATGATCTCTTTTCCAACAGTGGCTCAGTGAAATGGGGCAAAGGTCCGTGGGCATTTTATTTCGATGCTTTCCAACGTGAAACCAATGATATTTCCATCCCCGGATTTGCGCGTTCTCGCCGACTCCGCGATCTTGATCCACAGCCAGACGAAGCGTATGGCACATTACCTAACAGCTTCAGCGATACCTCTGGCGCATCTCTCGGAGGTTCCTACATCTGGGATCGTGGCTACATCGGGCTCGCCTACTCGGGAATGGACTCGAACTACGGCACCGTAGCAGAAGAAGACGTCACCATTGATATGCACCAGCGGCGTTGGGAACTGCGCGGCGCGTTCTACGAACCGAGTGAGTGGATTAAAGAAATCAATTACAAATTTAGTTACAGTGACTACGATCATGCCGAAATCGAAGGCGGTGCCGTGGGCACTGAATTTTTGATCGATGGCTACAATTTGCGCAGTGAACTTCAGCACCAACCATGGCATGGTTTCACGGGTGTGTTTGGATTTGAACGGCAGCAAAATGATTTTTCAGCACTAGGCGACGAAGCATTTTTGCCAACAGTAGAGAACCAAGTAAACTCGATTTTTGCCTTTGAAGAATACAAAATACGTCAGTTCACACTGCAATTTGGCGCTCGTTATGACTACCAACAAAATGAAACTGCAACGCTCGATCTTGATTTCAATGCCTTGAGTCTATCGGCTGGCATAGTCTATGAGCCGAATGAAGATTATGCCATTTCATACTCCATGGCCTACAGTCAAAGACCACCTACCTATATAGAACTGCTTGCCGATGGGCTGCATGTTGCCACTGGCACTTATGAAGAGGGTGATGCATCCTTAGGCACAGAGAGTGCGTTGTCCTTCGATCTTTCATTGCGCAAAAAAACAGGTCGTATTACCGGAAGTGTGAGTGCGTTTTACTATCGCTTTCGTGATTTTATCAGCCTGCAACCAACGGGCTCAGATTTCATCGATGGTGGTGATCTGTTTCCGATCTTCGCCTACGAGACCAGTGCGGCAGAATTCTATGGGGCAGAAATGGAAATGAAGTTGCATTTGTTAGAACCAATCACCGCACAGCAACAAAGCGCCGATCGGCTAGACATTGTCTTGAGAGCAGATTATGTAAGCGCTACAGACCCCGATACGAATGAAGCATTGCCACGCATCGCACCGTTTCGTTGCTCGCTGGGACTCGACTATCAAAAAGATCATCTGAGCGCACAGATCGAGGGGCAATGGGTGACTGATCAAGATCGTACAGCCGATTATGAACTACCTACCGCTGGCTATTTCATGCTCAATGCAGGACTTAGCTACGACATCACGCTTGCACAAACGAGAAGCACTATTTTTATCAAAGGGGTAAATTTACTAGACGAAGAAGCACGCCAAAGCACCTCATTCTTAAAAGACGTAGCACCACTCGCAGGCAGAGGAATGATCGTAGGAATACGCACAGAATTCTAACCTAAAAAACACAATTTTTCGCTTGTCGTGAGGTATAAAATTATTATAATGGCGTCGCTATGAAGCTATCAACACTCATTACAACAGCAGGTTCTGTGACAGCTACGGCTTTCGCAGGAGTATCAAGTCCGATCATCCAAGCACCAGCACCAACACTTGGTGGTTGGTTCGTGGGCGGCACCTATGGCCAATTGGACACAGACAGCAACGGTACGCAAGTCTTGAATAACAACGATCCGGTAGGATTTTTAGCCAGCTACAGTGAAGGCGACCTCGGACCAGTATTGGATGGAGATCAAAGACCAGTAGCTCGTCGCCCTTCAGGAAGTATCGGCGACCATTACGAAGTATCAGATTTCGAATTTGACATGTACACACTGCACATTGGTCGCGACCTCGGCAAGCAAGTTCTTGGCTGTGACTTGGCGGCTTACCTAGAAGTAGGTTTCCTCGATGGTGATGCAAATACTAGCTTCTTTAATAGTGGATCGAACTCGTTTATCAATTCAGTATCTACATCGACAGACATCG
>CAIRGO010000301.1 GCA_903878115.1 Akkermansiaceae bacterium
GCTTTTTTTATCTCGATCTGGTGGACACTACGCGAGCGCAGTAGCAATCCGAATGCCCCGCGCCCCAGCGCCAAAGTGATCTGGGAACGTTTTCCTAAATTTGTCATCGGCTTCATTGCGACATCGCTAGTATTTTCCTTCTTACTCACTCCTGAGGCTGTCAAAGCCGTAGAAAAGCCACTGAAAAGCCTACGTGAAATTTGGTTCGCCGCCGCCTTCGTCTGCATCGGCTTAGAGACACGACTCAGCGATCTGTTCAAGCTCGGTGGCGGCCGCCCCGCGCTGGCTTTTCTCGGAGGTCAGTTCGTGAATATTCTCTGGACACTTTTGCTTGCGTGGTTGCTCTTCGGAAACGTCATTTTTCCTGCGAAGTGATGGCATCCAGCCAATAAATAATTACAAGATGCAAGGACTCCATTCATAACTACATTCACCAGCACCAACGGTGCGATCGATGACATCTTAGCCCAGAGGTCTAGGATGTCTTAGCAGCGATTTCTTATTCAGGGACTGGCAGGAATACCATCACCAATCAAACCATTGCGACCAAAAGATAGCTTGTCAAAATGGCCTGATCTACTAAGCTAACGGCGAATGATTGTGAAATTTTCATCTAACGGATTATGCATCTATGACACTCGTGAATGATTGCACCACTAGGCTTGGTTTTGCTCATGGTCTCAAATCGCTACCGAGAGCTTGTGGTGTATTGGTGCGAGCACCGCGCATTCTTTTGTGGCTGATCCCACCGCTGCTGATCACGCTGTTGTTTGATGTGCTGGCATTTTATTACGGCTATGGATGGCTGTGCTCGTGGATTGAGAGTCTTTTGCCAGAGTCATGGAATACTTCCTGGCTGCAAGCACTTATCGGGGTGCTCTGTGCAGTTGCTGTGATTTTTCTGTTAGGGTGGAGTTTTGCTTGGGTGTATCTGACGATAACCAGTCCGTTTCAAGATTTCATATCGGCTGCTGTGGAGCGGGAAGTCCATGGCAGTGCGGGACCGGAACCAGAGGGGTGGAAAGGATTTCTCCGCAGTATCTGGCAGAGTGTGGTGCAAGCAATTGTGCTGACATTGCTGACCTTGATTTTTTTGGTCATCGGGCTTGTTCCGTTGCTCGGAGCAATCGTATTTTTTATCTGGAGCGCGTTTACCCTTGGGTATGCGTTTGTGTCCATTCCCTCAGGACGCATGGCACAGCGGTTTTCAGAGAGACTTGCGTTTGCGCGTCGCCATCGGGGAGCAGTGTTGGGCTTGGGCGTGGTCATCGCTATCACCTCGCTGGTGCCGATTTTGAATGTGATTTGCCTGCCGATCTTTGTGATTGCGGGCACATTGCTGTATCTGGATGTAAATCATGGAACCACAACAGAGTAGAGAGTTTATTGCCTTTAATTAGGATTCGTAAGTGGAAGATTTATTGAAGGAACTGGCATGGTGCAAAGCGCGTGGTAATGATCCTTACTGTCGAGCAGTTCTTATTCCCATTTCGCATCTACTGCGTTTCATCTCCAACCACGGTCGGTCACGCCGCCCCTGCTTCTTCGACGCTGACGGCATTCCTGATCTGCTACCATGAATTGAAATGATAGGATTCCGGCAAATACTCGTATTATTATAAACCTGAGAATCGACTACCTCCAAGGTTTGACTTTCCATTCAAAATCATCATTACCTTACCAAGCTAACATTTATGAAAAGAAAAAATATACTTACACTCGCGTTGATCGCCAGCACAACCGCCACGATGTCCGCCGCACCACCAGTCATCACCAAAGAAACTCGTGAGGAAAATGGCAAAAAAGCCGAATATATGTTTATCGATGGCATCAAGGTTCACGAAGAAGATCCCGCGAAACAGCCTCAACCAAAAGTTGTCACGCCTAAGCCCTATGATGCTGCCGCAGCCAAAGCACCAGCAGACGCAAAAATCCTTTTCGATGGCTCTGAGGAAACCTATAAAAGCTGGACCAGTACGAAAGGCGAAGCTACAAAATGGAAGCTCATTGATGGCGCGCTCGAGTCCGCCCCAGGAACCGGTTACATCCAGAGCAAAGAGAAATTTGGCTCATGCCGACTCCATATTGAATTCGCCACTCCAACAAAAGTTCAAGGTTCTGGCCAAGGCCGCGGTAACAGCGGGGTCTTTCTGATGGGACAATACGAAGTGCAGGTACTCGATAGCTTCGAAAATGTTACTTATCCAGACGGTCAATGCGGTGCTCTCTACGGTCGTTCCAAGCCGCTCGTGAATGCCAGCCGTAAACCCGGCGAGTGGCAAACCTATGACATCACATTCCAACGCCCGATCTTTAACGAAAAAGGTGAAGTCACCAGACGCGCAAAATTCACCGTCATCCACAATGGCATTGTCGTCCAAGACAACGTAGAGCTTTACGGAGGCACTGGCTGGGCAGGACCTCACGCTGCTAGCGAATATGTAAAGCACGATGACAAAGGGTTCCTGCAAATGCAAGACCACGGAAACCCCGTGCGCTTCCGCAATATCTGGATCCAAGAAATCGCAGACTGATATAATTTAAGTCGAACTTATCTTTAAGAAAAGCCCCCACCGCGCAACGGTTGGGGGTTTTTTACTTTATTTTACTCTCTGCCATCATATCCTTAACAGATCACTTGACACTCAGTATGCTCTCGGAGCCAATCCGCGCAACCGATACGAGCTGGTGCCATAATATCTGACATTTGAGGGGAACAATCCAGATTTCATTCTCTCAATTGTTGATATTGTTACTTTGCGCTTGGCTTTTTCCGTATTTTCAACGAACAATCTGGCGACTACATCATGCCGACTGAAGCCATACTTGCCTGCACTCGCATTTACCTAGGGGTTGACCCAACGGTTTCGATCTCGATGATCCCTATCAAAAAAGGAGCATCGGGCCGCACCATCGTGCGCGTTTTTCGCGAGGGTCACAAACCATTTATCGGCGTCCACTGGAAGCCTGAGCGTCCTGATAGCGAGAATTTTGTTCCTGTAGCGCGATTTTTACAGAAGTGTAAAATCAATGTGCCAGAGATCTACTATGAAAATCGTAATAAACGAGTAGCGCTGGTTGAAGACCTCGGCGAAGTTGATTTGCTGTCGATGAAAGATTGCCCGTTTGCGGAACGCGAGCCGTATTACCGGAATGCCTTGGTTCACATCGATAAATTATTTTACGCGCGTGTGCCAAAGGATTTGGAACTGATGCCACCGTTCGATGAAGCGATGTATCGCTGGGAGCAGGAATATTTTATCGAGCATTTGGTGGAAGATTTTCTCGGCATGGATGGTCGCGCATTGAAAAACAGTCCGGAACTTCACGCGCTTTCTGCGCGTCTTGGTTCCTCAGCGAAACACCTAGTGCATCGTGATTTCCAATCGCAAAATATTCTTTGTCACAATGGCGAGAGTTGGTTGATCGACTTCCAAGGATTACGCCGCGGTCGTCAAGAATACGATTTAGCATCGCTGATCTACGATCCTTACATGAATCATAGCGCTGAGGAGCGAGAGCAATTACTCGATATGTGGGAGCAAATTACAGAGGATCGTCCATCGGAATCGATGCTGCGCGATTGCGCCACGCAACGACTCATGCAAGCACTCGGTGCCTATGGGAACTTGGCAGAAAATAAAGGCGATGAATGGTATGCGCAGCATATCCCCACCGCTGCAAAAATTTTGTCAGAGGTTGTTGCTGGCACACCCTTGCAAGAACAACTCGCGCCTTATTTGAAGCAGGCCATCAAATCTTGCTAAACGAATTTTCCAAAAAAACTCATGCACCACAGTCGCCGCCATCTGGTTGTTTGCGCGTCTTTCGCTTTCCTTTGCGGTGCAGCGGTGCTTTTTCTATCATCGCGACTTGCCTTCGTAAGTTCAGCTGAAACTAGAGTATTTTCCATATTTTCCTCCGTTACCCATGCGGATTATTCGATACGTGATGGTGATGGCTCGGCCACGACGCCATTTATCATAGGAAAACTTAGTCCGCCAGCAGCTACCGAGGTTCCGTTTATCATTCAAACCAATGATAGACCAGAAACCAACTTTGATTCCTTTCCGCAAACGCCCAGCGATTATGCAGGTTTGATCGATACACTGCGGGTGCAATCCGTGAAGTCATTATTATTTTCTGCACCGTTGCAATGGGACGGCGCAGATCCCTTCGCCATCATTGCGTTAGAAAAACAATGCACTGCACTGGAGCATTGCATCATGAGTGCACCGCTCACGCGATCCGCTCAAGGTGGCGAAATGCCATCTGCTTTTGTCCGCTCTTCACTACCCATCGCAGGCATTCACGGCGAACTGCGATCGCTGCCAAAAATCAATCGGCTTGCATTGCCTAACAATTTTCTTGGCAAAGAAAAAACTTGGGCTGGGTTTTCAGCGATTGAAACCGAAGACTGTCCGCCCCAGCGTGCTTTTTTGTTAGCCCGCTGGAATGATCGCTTGGTATTCTCCACCACCTTGCTTGGATTAATCGTTCATGAACGCTGCGAACTATCTGAATTGCAAATCATTCCTGGCAAAATGATTCGTTTCCCGCGTTATGGGAAAATTATCCCTATCGATGAATACGGATGCCTATCTCTAACAAATCACTCAACTCTGCCCGCTGCGTTGCTAGCAGATGAAATTGATCGACCAGAAAAAAAACAGTTAGAAATCATCAGTCGTCATAGCTCGCCTGTATGCTTGATTGATGAATCAAAGATGACGCCTCGCGCCGAAAGTCAGCGCACAAATATCGCGCTTCAAGAGCTGTATCAGTCCCCATCAATCATCGATCACATTCGCTTTCTACGCTTGCCAACGTGGATCGAGTGGATGTTATTGCTAGCATTTAGCGCCCTCTGCTCGTTGATGCTTACTTGGAAAATTTGGCAGCGTATCATGATCGGAGTTAGTTGTATCGCACTCGTATTGTTAGTCATGCATTTGGCAGGCACTTGGTTGCCCTTTTTGCCATGTACTGCTGCCTTCGCATCTATTATTCTATCTGATCGTGCCCAGCGGGTCTTGCTGATGAATGAGAGCGTGTTGGTAGTCATTCCACCATCAATCGCACCTGAGCCACAAAAGGTAATGGAAGCCGCGCCAGTCAAAGTGGCGCTTAAAAAAGCCACGCCCGTCAAAGAAAACTCGCCCAAATTGATCAAAGAAAAAATACTCAAAGCAGCGAAAGAACCTCAACCAGCAAAAGAGGAAAAGGTGAAAGAGGTCAAACCCAAGCCCGTGGAAAAACCCCAAGCGCCTGCTGATAAAAAAATCACCACTAGAGTGAAAAAAACCACCTCCGCTGCACGCAAAAAGGCCAAGAAGAAATCGTAATATGCGCCATTTATAAAATCGGTGAGAGCAAACGAGCGGCGCGGCAGGCAGCTTTAAAATACCAAGGCTTTGCCTCGTATTCTTCTAAAGTGCTTTCACTTGATTGTAGGAAATCATTCTCTAACATTTCGTGCACTTGTCGTGAAAACTCGGCGTCGTTGGTGAAGCCTGTGATTTCAAAATTCAAACGGAACGAGCGGTTGTCGAGATTGCCAGTGCCCACCGCGACATATTCATCGCTGAGCACGACTTTTTGATGCAGGAAACCTTTTTTATAACGGAAAATTTTCACGCCCGCAGGGAGAATTTGCTCGTAGTAAGAATAGGCCGCCCAGCCGACAAAACGACTATCGCTACGATCAGGAATCAAAATGCGCACATCCACACCTCGCAATGCGGCGGCTTGCAGTGCCGATGTGACACCTGAATCAGGCACAAAATAAGGCGAAGCAATCCATAGTTTTTTTTGCGCGTTATTGCAGGCGGATACGATGAACAACTGCCATGAATCTAACAGATCTGCGGGACTGGTGGGCAATACCAATAATTGTTGATCCTCGGATTGCTCTGTGTTGTTCGCTTTGGCCTCTGGCACATCGCCATTCGCCCAGTACCAATCTTCAAAAAATACCAACTGTACCGCCAGCACCGCAGGACCAGTCATGCGCATGTGGGTATCCCGCCAATATCCTAATTGGGGATGCCAACCTAAGTATTCATCGGCAACATTGAGACCACCAATGTAGGCTTCAATACCATCGACCACCACAATTTTTCGGTGATTACGGAAATTGTATTGAAACCTTGACCACCAGAAACGATTGGTGCCGAAGGGATGAAACTCGACACCCGCATCTTTCATTTCACGGAGGTATTTCCGCGGCAATTTTCCTGAACCCATTTCATCGAAAAGCAACATCACTTTTATTCCTTCGCTTGCTTTCGCGCAGAGAATTTTCTGCAAGGCATCACCAATGATATCGTGCTTCATGATGTAGTAATTCACCAACACGTATGATTTCGCTGATTCGATCGAGTGGAAAAGCGCATCGAATGTTTTTCTACCGTCGGTAAATAAATCCAAGCGATTGCCACGCAGCACGGGAAAGCCCGCGAGAGTCTCAGCCGATGCCATGAATTGACTGCGCTCGCTGACTTGGTAAGGAATGAGGCGCTGATAAAAATCAGCGGCTTTCTTGCTGAGTTTCCGATTGTTGCTGCGTCGTGCGCGGACGTAGCCAGAAAATCGATCGCGACCGAGAAACCAATAGAGTGGCACCGCGAAGTACGGAAGGAATAGTAATACCATGATCCACGCGATTGTCCCTTGTGAGGTTCTGGTTTTCATCAAGGCATGGATGGCATGACATACACCAGCGATATGAAAAACCAATACGATGGTGGCAAGCATCTCCGCAATGAAAATCATCATGCCATAAACTACACAGAACTACCCAGCGCACCAGCAAAAGTTCCCTAGGCAACGAAGGTCAAAAAAATACGCATCTAAAGATTTAGAGGTGATGGCATTCCGACAAGCGACTTTGGCACGATTTTTGATTGCCAGAGATGGGGGAAAACAAGACAATGGTATATGCAAAACGAGAGTGAGAACGTGACACGCATCCTCCATGCAGCAGGCGCAGGCGACAAACAAGCAGCGGAGGATTTGATCCCGCTGGTCTATGATGAGTTGCGCAAGTTGGCGTCCTGGCGACTGGGGCAGGAAGGTCAAGCGCACACGTTACAAGCGACCGCTCTGGTGCACGAGGCCTACCTAAAGCTCTCGCCCGGGGAGCAACAGTGGGAAGGACGAAAACACTTCTTCTGCGCTGCCGCCGAGGCAATGCGGCGCATCCTCATCGACAGGGCACGGCATCGGAAAGCGGTACGGCATGGGGGTGAATTGCAGCGCACCGAGTTTGCGGAAGATATGATCAACGTTCCTTCAGCGAAGGATGACGAAATACTTGACATCAACGAGATCCTAGATCGCTTCGCGCAACTCGAACCTCGCAAGGCCGAGGTAGTCAAGCTGCGCTATTTCATCGGCATGACGATCGAGGAAGCTGCTGAGGCACTCGGCATTTCAACGCCTACGGCAAAGCGTGATTGGATGTTTGCCCGCGCGTGGTTGTTCCGTGAACTGAAGCGTGATCCGTGAGGAATGAATTTTTTGCATGAACGTTTCCTTGTCTTGACCGCCGAAAAAAATTTGGGCTATAAGACCTCATGACATTGACCAAAAGAAGCAAAACTGGATTTGTTTCTCTCCTGTTAATAGGAGCCCTATTTGCCACGATCGGTGCATGTGTGGTGTGGTTTCTGGGTGCTGATGTCACCCTTTCCTGCCAACGCTCGGACAATTCCTGCCAGTTGGTAAAAAGCAATCCATGGATAAAACAGGAGACGATCTCGCGTTTTCCTCTGAGTCATCTGAAGTCTGCCGAAGTTGTCAGCAAAAAAGGAACTGGAAAGGCAAGGGGCAAAAGTAAAAAAACGAAGTATCAGTTGGTATTGAACATGGAAGAAGGACCGATTCCATTGTCGAATGTCTGGACACAGAACCGAAACGTTCCTTCGCAAAACGCAGCCAATATCAATAACTATCTTCGATCGAGCAACGAGCATTTGTCTGTGGAAGAATCCGGAAAATTTGTGCGTATCATCGGCAGCGTTTTTTTTGTGATAGGATTGTTGGCTCTGCTTTGCGGGGCGTTGGGAATGCTTAAGAAGATGCTAAAGCTTGGTTTCTTTCTTGCCGCCCGCCGCTAAACGAGCTAAACGATAACTCTCTTCACTAACTATATATAATGATGCAATTCCCATCCGCTACCATCGCCACACTTCTTCTATCAGCACTCGGCTTCTTTGCCGCGCATGCTCAGGAATTAGAATCCACCACACCAGTCCCCGGCAAAACGAACGGCGAAAAATGGTGGAATGGAAACTACGAGCGAATCAACACCGACCTCAAGAACACGGGGGACAAGATCGACATCGGTTTCATCGGCGACTCGATTACTGCTCGTTGGCGCGGCAGTGAGAACTGGACCAAACACTGGGGAACCTACAAGGCCGTCAATATGGGCATCGGCGGCGACAGTACGCAGATCGTGCTGTGGCGCTTGCAGAATGGTCAGTTGGAAGGCTACAAGGCAAAAGTGTTTGTCGTGATGATCGGCACCAACAATCTGTGGAGCAAAACTTCCAAACCAGAAGACGCTGCCGCGGGTGTGAAAGCAATTCTCGATTTGATACAGGCCAAACAACCACAAGCGAAGATTCTTTTGATGAGTCTCCTTCCCACGGGCGAGAAACCCGGCCCTGGTCGCGATTTGAGAGCCGCAGTGAATGTCATCATCTCCAAATACGCGGGAGGCTCGATCACCTACATGGACATTTACGACAAATACCTTCAGCCTGATGGCACCATCAGCAAGGATGACATGGGCGATTTCCTGCACCTCGCCCCCAAGGGCTATGACATCTGGGCGGAAGCCATCACTCCGAAGATCAAAGAAATCCTCGCTGAAAAATAGTCTGACGAGAAGGTAGCTTAGTGCCCACGGTTAAGAGCGGCGAGTGATCGCTGAGTTATATTTGATCTTTTCTCCGCCGATTTTTCGCATAGGAATGGGGTAGGCAATCCGTTTCCTAGCATCATTCATCATGGAGTCATCACTCGCACCGGAAGTCATCATGGAAGCAGCCCTGGAAATTCCGGGCCTGCCGGAGCGTGCTGCCTATCTGACGGAAGCCTGTGGCGGCGATCACTCGTTGCGGGATGAGGTGGAGTCGCTCATCGCCGCGCACCTTGCGGATGCAACCTTCATGACATCGACCGCCGGCAATCTGTGGCAAGAGGCGCGCAGAGAAGGTGCGGGCGATGCGATCGGTCGCTACAAATTACTCCAGCAAATCGGCGAGGGTGGATTCGGCACGGTATTTTTGGCGGAACAAAGCCAACCGGTGAAACGCCAAGTCGCACTCAAAGTCATCAAGCCGGGCATGGACTCGAAGGAAGTCATCGCGCGCTTCGAAGCCGAGCGTCAGGCTCTTGCGATGATGGACCACCCATACATTGCCAAAGTCCATGATGCCGGGACGACGGATGGCGGGCGACCCTACTTTGTGATGGAATTGGTCAAAGGCCTGCCGATCACAAAATATTGTGCCGACAACAAACTCGACACTCGTGAGCAGTTGGTGCTTTTCATCGATGTCTGCGCGGCCATCCAGCACGCACATCAGAAAGGCATCATCCACCGGGATTTAAAACCATCGAACATTCTTGTTTCGATGGAGGATGGCAAAGCGTTGGTGAAAGTCATCGACTTCGGCATCGCGAAAGCCATCGGCATCGAGCTAACGGAAAAAACGATTTTCACGCAACAGGATCGCATGATCGGCACGCCGCAGTACATGAGTCCGGAACAGGCGGAGCGACACGCACGCGCCGTGGACACCCGCAGCGACATCTATTCGTTAGGCGCGATTTTGTATGAACTGCTCACCGGCACGACGCCACTGGAAGGCAATACACTCCGTCATGCAACCTACAGCGAGATGCAGCGTCTCATCCGCGAAGTCATTCCGCCAAAGCCCAGCGCACGGTTTGCGGAAGTTGCGGAAAACTCGCACCGTTCCCTGCGCGGTGATCTCGATTGGATCGTGCTGAAGGCGCTCGAAAAAGAGCCTGACCGCCGCTACGATTCCGCGGGTGCGATGGCGGAAGATTTGCAGCGTTTCCTCCAACACAAACCCGTCGAGGCGCGCCCACCGAGCATGGCCTATCTGATGATGCGCTTTACCCGTCGTCATCGCGGGCCAGTATTCGCGGCAGCATCATTGTTGCTCGTGCTAATTCTCGGTGCGGTGGGAACGACACTCGGCATGAAGCGCGCGCTCGATGCCAAGGAGCAGTTGCTCTACAAAAACGAACAACTCGATCGGCAGAAACTTGAACTCGTTGATACGAAAGAACGTCTAGCAGGACTCCTAGAATCGAACCAAAAAATGCTCAGTGAAATCAGCAAGATGAGCACGAATGAAGGGACACTACCTAGCGAATTCGAGGCACTGCGAAAGGATAACCAAGCTCTGTTGGATAAGGTTCAAAATGAGGTGGCGAATCAAGAACGCTATACTCAGGAAATTAAGAGAATGCAGCAGGCAAAGGTGAAACTTGAGAAATACGTCATCGAGCTATCCAACGGGCCTATGGCAGAACTGCACGACGGGGATTTCGGCGAGAGCGTCGAATCCGTGCGCGCCAAACTCTTCAAGGACACCATCATCTGGCTCCGCGCAAATGAACGTGGGCAGTTTTACCTCGACGAAAAGTTGGTTCCTTACCCCACCCTTCTCGGTGCCTTAGTCACACCTCCTGACGATGCGCAGCGTGACGAAGAAGGCAAGCTTATCATCACCTCCACCGCAGACGGACACGCCATTACAGGACCGCGCTGGCTAGTCGTGAAGTTGCCCGCAGGCGCGCAGCCGACAGATGCCGTTTTTCAATTCCGCCTCAAACAACTCGCCGACGCAGCCGACCTAATGGGACTTCGTCACGGGCTGTTGGCGAAATAGGAATGTGAGATTTTCGTTAGGTTTTGTTCTTGAAATTTCACGAATACGCTCACTCAAGCAGACGGTCTTTTCTTGGTTCAAAAGACCGAAACATGAGACGACGTTCCGCAACGTTAGATGTGGAGGCACCGCCGCGCAGGACTCCGCTCAAAGAAGGACGTTGTCGGCGGTTGCCCTCCCACGACTTGTTCGGTGGGCTTGTTGGAACGGTCAAAGTCCGCTTCGAAATCGCTATCATTGCCTCCTTGGGCTCTTGCTGCCTGGATCGACCAGTTTCGGGGGAGTAGGAATCCTCGCAGATGTCAGCTCGGCGAGCCAATCTTTCTCCGCAAGGCCAGTCTTGATTAATTCGCTCTTCGTGTTTAGCAGGAAATACCCGGGCGTTGCTCCCCGGTCTGCTCCGCTGCGTCCGAAGATGAATTCGTTATGATTCCCGATCTCCTCGAGATCCGTGCCAAGCTGCGGAATACTTCCACCATACTTGGGCTCATTGAGAAACATCTCCGAACCGCTTGCAATGAAGATGAAGTATCCACCTGGCAACGGATCTCCCTTGTCGCCACAAGACACCGTCGCAAACGATAGGCATAATACGGTGAACGCGAGTGCACCCCTGTTGTGTAAAGTTGGTTTGGACATGTGCTGAGAGTGGCTCCGCAATGTGGTCGGAGTATGAACCACGAGTGAATTTTTCATGAATCTTTTCACCGAACGATAGAGGAATGGCGTCGCCGGGGCAAACCTCAAATTAAATCAGACGGCTTGCTCGGCGTCGCCATCTCCGGCTTGTTCGGTTGGTGGTTTCCTTTGAGTGCGATATGAGGATGCTGGGCCGCGATGGCAGCAAAAATGGCCGCTCTCTGCATCATGATAACATCGCTCAAGATGTAGACCTTGCCATCTCTGGTCTTCAATCGAGATCCCGATTCACTGCTGTAGGAAATCTCAACCACCTCAGATGGTGAAAACGTCCGAGTGACCCACTTAAACACTGGCTGATCCTCAATACGAATCTGTTCGGCGCTCACTGAAAAAACCGCATTCCTAGGCAAGAACAGCCAGTAAACGTAATTGCCACCAAGCACCAACGCTCCAAGGAACAAGATAGAAAAGAGTATCCACTCAAAGGTCATCTCGATCGGCCAAGAGACGATCATCCCTACTGCGGAGACGATGAGCAGTCCCAACGCCATTAGAACCGAGAAACCAGTCCAGTAATTGCTTCGATTTTGCGTAATGGTGACAGCGTGCATTTTTTGACCGAACAGTACTTATTAGTAGGATCTCGCAGTGATATATCACACGGGGTTGACTTCGATAGAAAATGCCAAAAACGCTCTGATTGCAAGGAAATTTTCAGGAATTGTCTCTATATCAGATGTCCTAGACGGCCGATTCGCGGACTGGAGTAGGCTAGCTGATATACGCACTTTCAGCGCTCAAGAAATAGGATGCTCATCAAACCCAAGGCGTTGCCCGTGGGCTATCGAATGATTGCACCGTTGGCGCGTTTGATTAAAAAAACTCCAGCACATAGAATTCCAGTTACACCCAATTACGCCATTATCTTCCCTCATTCTATTTTCTTGTTAGTATAATGACCTAGGATGTAATCTTTCTGCACGTCTTTTCCCTATTTTCGTCCAGCATGTTTAAGCCGAACCCCTAACGATGATCCAATCTTTCTCAGACCGCGACACCGAGGAATTGTTCCGGTGTGAGAGAAATCGTCGATTCAACAATATCGCCCGGATCGCCTTGCGGAAGCTGATTCAGATGAACCAAGCGGGCACCTTGGACGATCTTAAGGTGCCGCCCGGAAACCGGCTCGAAGCGCTCAAGGGACAACTCGCTGGATTTCACTCGATCCGCATCAACGATCAGTGGCGGATTGTGTTCCGCTGGACGACAGCTGGCCCTGCCGATGTGAAAATTATCGATTACCATTGACACACCACTATAACGCGATACGTTACATCCATGAAAATTGCGATCACTCCTGGCGAAATATTATTGGAAGAATACCTCAAGCCGTTGAGCATTTCCCAAAATGCTATGGCGCGAGCCATCGGGGTGCCGCCGAGGGCCATCAACGAGATTGTGCTCGGCAAACGCTCGATTACTCCAGCCATGTCCATCCGCTTTGGCGCTTTCTTCGCCCAATCCGATACTTTCTGGCATGGCATCCAAGTGGAATGCGACTTCCGCGCTCTGGCCCACAAACGCAAACAGCTAGTTTCTTGCATCCAACCAGCGACCTCGCTCGCTGCCATCGTCTGATCAAAAATTCTTCATCTTTTGTATCTTTCGCTGCTCATTCGGCATATCCTCAGGTTTCACAAAGGAACATTTATATACCAGTGCATCGGCTTGTCTCTTCCTTTCGCGCACTTGATGATATACTTTTCACCGTCCTTATTTCCGCAACTGCTATAGCCGTAAAAAACGGCAAACTGGTGAAATCTTTTACATCAAGCGATACCAAGATTCACAAGTCGATACATGTCGTTTTTTTGTGTAATTCATTTCTCAGAAAAAATCTGCGACTTTAAAAATATTTTCTGATCCTTTTTTGAGGGAAATTTCGCATCTGCTGAATGACAGGTGATGACACTCCGATCCGTCCACTGACAACTCCGTCATGGCCAGGCTGGGAAGCTAACGCCTTTCCATTTTTTCATCTAACAAAATCAACCAAACCATGAGCAACTCCACCGATACCACAAAACCGACCCGCAGCATCAGTCTGCCCCCACTCGCCGCTCTTGCCCTTGCTTTGGGCATGATCGGCTCTACCTTCATCGCCGCATACATTTGGCGTGATGTCCGCAAGGAACCAGAGAAAAACAACATCCGCGTCACCGGATCCGCCAAGAAAAGGATTCAGTCCGATCTGATCGAGTGGTCCGCCACCATCGCGGGCAAAGGGAATGACCGCACTGCGGCCTACGTGTCGCTCAAAAGCGGCACCGATAATGTGGTCGCTTTCCTCAAAGCTCAGGGCATCAAACCGGACGACATCAAGACATATTCTGCTAGGATCAATGAGGAATTCGAAACAGTGCGTGAAGACAAAGTACTTCCCGGCACCAATGTTCCCTTGCGCTCGGAAACGCGCAAATCGGTCGGTTTCAGCGCGATCCAAGTGGTTTCAGTGAGTTCACAAAATGTTCCGCAAATTGAAAAGGCCTCGCGAGAAATTACCTCGCTGCTCGAAGACGGGGTTTTTGTCACCTCCGATGAACCGCGTTACTATTACACTCGTCTCGGCGAACTCAAACTCGAGATGCTAGCAGAGGCCGCCAAGGATGCCCGCAGTCGCGGAGAAAACATCCTTCGCTCCGCAGGCAATACCGAGATCGGTTCCCTAGTCGATGCCTCCATGGGGATCATCAACATCAACCCCGCCAATTCCACGGAAACCTCCACGGAGGGCAACAACGACACCTCGTCCTACGAAAAGGACATTATCACCATCATTCGCGCCGAGTACAAGGTCAACTAACGAATACCAACGCTGCTCAACGCCTGAAAGCAAGCTGGATCTGATCCAATCAACAAGCCAATGAAATGATGAAAAAACTCATCACTCCCCTCTTCCATCAGTCACTGATTCATCCAAGCATGATTTGGAAAAATGATGTTCCACTTCTGCATGATGGCATGGCAGCGGCAATGATGTTTGGTATTGGGTTTGCTCCTATCTCGGCTCTTGCATTGGTACTAATGGGAATTTGCAGCCTTCCCTTCGCGACCTTGCTGATGGTCGTTCCTGCACTTGTTAGTGCCATTGGCTTGAGTTGTTGCCATCACAGCTATGGCCGACTGATGCTGCGTGGCTTTCTTATGGGAATCATTGCCGTCACCTGTTACGACTGTGTGCGTATGGTTTTCGTATTTGCGGGATGGTTGGATGATTTCATTCCGCAAATTGGTGCCATGCTAGTGGAGGATCGCAATCATCACTTGATGGTGGGATACCTCTGGCGTTATCTTGGCAATGGCGGAGGGATGGGCATGGCATTTGTAGGAGCGTTTGTTTTGTTGAGGAAGCGGTTTTTGATGCTTAGGTTGTTAGGCGGACTAAAGTCCGCGCTCCTATTTGGGGTGTTTGTCTGGGCGTGTCTCATTGCTACACTAAAAATTTCGCCGCATGGTGAGGACATCATGTTTGTGATTTCTCCCTTAACCCTACTGCTTAGTTTGATTGGTCATCTTTTTTTTGGTTACACTCTTGGGTGTCTCATGAACCGTTTTAAGCCAGAGCGAATTTGTGAGTAACCCCACGACGGCGCACGGGGCGTGCTTGTCGTGGGCTTTTATCAATCGTCCCCGAGGGCATACGCGTCAAGTTAAGGAATTTTTTCTTTTAATAGCGGGCTTTGCTGCTTTTACACGCCGCAGCACAAACGTATTTTTGTCCTCTACTAGCCACTCCATTTCTTCTCCTTTTTCGATTTGTGATGCTTCGGCTAATGCCGCAGGAAAGTTGATGTAGTAGGATTTTGTAGTACCTCGCTCGACTCGTTGGATTTTGATTTTGTGTCCCATTTTTTAATTATTTGGTTACTTCGGACTTGTTTATAACAGTATTTATACTATTGTAAATTCGTATTCCTTTATTTCTCAATTTTTATTCTTATGGCTACTCACATCACTTCATCCAACTCTGCATGTAATCTCTTTGATAATCATCTAATTCCCGAGGTTACATTGCAAAAAATCATTGATGAATCAGGGTTTCACACTCGCTCTCCACGTAAAGTTCATGCTCGCGATGTTCTCTCTGCTCTCTGCGATCTCTCTATCAGATTTTCACCAAGCTTTAATGACATCGCCACTCACATCGAAGCAAACACAGATCACATGCCTTCGCGCCAAGCCATCGCTAATCGCTTCAACCTCGCATTAGAAAAAATCGTTCAAGCCTCCCTTACTCACGTGATTGATCATAGACTTTCACAACAGGAGTGCACCTATTCATCACCTCTGCATGCGGCTCTTCAATCTTTCAAAAGAGTGATAGTCCAGGACAGCACCATCATCAAACTTCCCACTGCACTCTTCACCGAATACTCAGGCGTCTCAAATGCCACCACCGCAGTGTGCAACGCCCGCATTCAAGCGACCTACGATCTTAAAAGTGGATGCTTGATTTCATTTTCTCTTGATCCTTACAGTAAAAACGACCCTCTCGCAGCGTCAGAAACTGAGATAAGAGAAGGAGATTTCGTCCTAAGAGACCGGGGATATCTAACTGTAGATGAAATACAACGCCACTTAGACAACAAGGCCGATTGCATTTACCGACACAAAACCAAAACGACCTACCTAGATGAAAAAACAAGTAAACCCATAGACTTGTTAGCCCTGCTTAAAAAACACAAAAAGCTCGACATGATAGTGCTGTGCAACAACAAAACACGCACCAAAATAAGACTCCTCGCCGCCCCCGTAGACGATGCGCTAGCCAACAAACGCCGCAGAAAAGCCAAAAAAGATGCCTGTGGGCATAATCCATCAGCCGAAGTCCTCGCCCTCATGAACTGGACAATCTTTCTAACGACCCTCCCAGCAGAGCAAGCCAATTTTCAAACGATACTAACCCTCTACGGGATTAGATGGCGGATAGAAATCATCTTCAAAGCATGGAAAGGAGGGCTGAAATTTGACATGCTACACAACGTCTCCTCACTGCAACTGCGCATTTTAGTAAAA
>CAIRGO010000302.1 GCA_903878115.1 Akkermansiaceae bacterium
CCACGGCAGGATTCGCCAGTCGCGAATACGGTCACACCGGGCAGGGCTTCAGCTATCTATGGAGCGCCCTCGGTGCGGCCGTCGGCGGACCCGAGGCGGCGGCTGCTTTCTTCGGCAAGTGCTCGTGGCACCTTGATCTGGTCCGCCGCTCGGACGGATCGTTCACCTACGACGGCGGCGAGCAATACGGAGCCGGGGAGACAGATGACAATACCTACTATGGAAATAGTAGTTACAGCGGGCTGAGTCCCGCCGCCACCTATGTGCTCACCTATTCGCTGCCACTGAAGAAACTTATCATCACCGGCCGCGACGCGAATGCTAAGGGTTGGCTCGACAAGACAGAAGCCGCTGCCACCGCGGCGGCCGGCCGTTTCGATCTCGATCGGAGCAAAATGCCCCCCGCGGAACTGGTCGCCGCCTTTGGTAATTGGTCGCCCATCGTCCGTAGTTGGGCGGCGCAGGAACTGGCAACGCGCTCCGAGTCCAAGGCGATGGTTCCCGAACTGATCAAGCTCGCCGAGAGCGGCGATCCGCATCAGATCCAGGGTGCCTGCGAGGCTCTGGGGCTCATCAACACTCCCGATGCTCTACCGATTATCGTCAAACAACTCGCCCACCCGGACCGCTGGGTGCGCTACAAGGCGGCCGAAGCTGTTAGAAAAATGGGCGGAACCGCCAAGCCGGCGATTGAGGACATCCTCAAGGCGCTCGTGGCGACCGCGGAGCCCTCGTGGCCGATCCGTTGGGAAGACCCCGTGCAGATCGCGCACGGCCAGTTGGCCGCTGCCGTGTTCTCCGGCTCGCTGCGGGACGAACTCAACAAAGTGGACCCCAAGTTGCGTAACCAGGCCATCCGCTCGGTATCGACGAATCCCGATGGCATGGCCCGCGCCACGCTCGAGCATTGCTTCCAGAATCAACTCAGCGAGGAAGATGTCATTGCACTGGCGCCAGTCATTCTTGCGGCGGTGGAGAACCCCAGTCCGGCGGACACCATGTTCAACAATGTGATCCGCATGGCAGGTCTGAATGCGCTCACCAAGTATCATTTCAAAGAAGGCATCGCCGCCGCCGTCGGCCTAGCGAAAACTCAGGGCGGGCACGGCAGCGAAAGCCGCACGGGCGAGATCATGAAAATGGTCATCGGCTACGGATCCTCCGCCAAACCGCAGATCCCGGCACTGAGGGAGTTGATTGTCAGCTTGAACGCCGAGGCCGAGCGTGGGGAGTTTCCCGGTGGCGATTTCAATAAGCGGCGTACTGATCCCGTGGAGGAGGCGATCAAGAGCATCGAAGCCGCCAAGGACCATCCCCCACTGCGCAGCACCAAATGAACAACAAATCAACTTCATCATTAAAAAATATTCTTGCAGGCGTGCTGTTCATAACGGGCGCTGGCCTAGCGATTTGCGCGACCGACAATAGCCAGAAGATGCCGTGGGAAGATCCTGTCTATGCAAAGGATATTTCCGCAACCCAGGCTGATTCGCGAGCCGAAGAACGGGCAAAAGGCGGATGGACAGAGTTTATAAGGCACCACGAAGACCGCAAGAAGTGGGTGACCGAAAAGAAAGTGGATATTCTGATGATCGGTGATTCCATCGTGTTCGGATGGAGCCGCGAGGGACACGAGGTGTGGAACGAAAATTATGGCAACCGCAACGCTGTCAACATCGGCTCCAGTGGTGACATGACCTCGCATATGTTGTGGCATATTCAGGACGGCGGACTGGACGGAATGAAAGACAGGAATCCTGCAGCTGTGGTCATCATGATCGGAACGAATAATCGCGGCGAGCCGGCGAACGAAGGACGGGATACGGCTCAGGGCGTTTTGGCCATACTCAAAGAAGTCCATCAGCGCCTGCCCGCTTCGAAGATTCTGCTCCTGGCCATCTTCCCCCGCGATGGGAAGCCGGAGGATGCAGGCAGAATCCGCAACGATCAGGTCAACAGTATTCTGAAGACTTACGCTGACAACAAAACCGTTTATTGGCTGGATCTTAAAGAAACTTTTCTTTCTAAAGACGGCATGTTGCGAAAGGATCTTATGCCCGACGAAGTCCATCCCAATGTCGAGGGTTACCGTGAGTGGGCAAAGGCAATGGAGCCTACGCTGACCGGGTTGCTCGGAAAGTAATCAGTTAATTACAGTCATCCTTTAGAAATTACATCATGAAAACATCGATCAAAAGAATCGGCTTACTGGCCGCACTCGCGGTGGTCCTCACCAACCCGCTTTTCTCACAAGTCCCCGATCTCACCAAGTACGCCGCATCGATAGATCGCGAACTCAACAACCGACGTTTCGGCGCGTTGGAGGAAGCCATCAAGGCCATCGAAGCCGCGAAAGATCGTCGCCCGCTCCGCAGTATCAAGTCAGCATCCACGAAATAAATCTAACAAAGAATCTCTCGATGAAATACCATCTCCTCAAATCTTTATTCCTCGTTGCATCACTGCTTACGTTATCCCCAACAGAGGCGGCCGCGCAATATCCAGACTGGCAGCACTCGGGATCGATGTTCATCCTCACCACACCCGAAGGAGCGAACCTACCGGCGACGGCATCGGAAGAAAATTTCCCGGTGCTGGTGCGGCTCAACAAAGGCTCTTTCAATTTCGCGGAGTCGAAGGCCTCTGGCGATGATCTTCGCTTTTCGGCTGAAGACAAACCGCTGGCATATGAGATTGAGGAGTGGGACGCTGTTGCCGGGACCGCCAGCATCTGGGTGCGCCTGCCGAGCATCAAGGGCAATGCGCGCCAGGAAATAAAGATGTATTGGGGCAAGTCCGATGCGGTCAGCGAATCGAACGGCCCTGCGGTTTTCAATGCCACCAATGGCTATTGTTCGGTTATGCACATGAACGGAAATGTCCTGGATTCAACCGGCTTAACCTCGCCGGTCAATAACGGTGCCACCCCGAGCACGGCGGTGATCGGCCGTAGCGCATGGAGGCTGCTGGACATCAAAACTAACATCAGCGCGACGGACATCACCCATTTTCCGACGGGCAAACAGACCACCACCACGGGCGAGGTCTGGATCCGGGCAAGACTACTCAGCAGCGGGTGGACCATGCCGCTGGCGTGGGGAAACAAAAATGCCTATGGCTGGAATACCTGGACCAACCAGATTGGCTTTTGGGATAGCCCCAGCGTTTTGCCGTCTCATCTCACCTGCCGTGGGGCGGCCATGGTTACCGGATCCGCCGCACTCGCCGCGCAGCAATGGTATCACGTGGCTTATACCTCTTCTAATGGGACTGGGAAAATATATATCAATGGCGTGCTTGACGCCACCGCATCGTCAGCTCCCTCGCCGGGCAATACGAATCCTCAAGCCTTTACGTTGCTGGGCGATGACGTGGACGTTGATGAGGCGCGCATTTCCAGCGTCGCGCGTTCCGACGACTGGCTGAAGATGGCGTATGAGAATCAGAAGCCGCTGCAGACTCTTGCAGGTTCTCTTGTGCAACCCGGTGATGATTTCTCGGTTTCGGAGAAGAAGCTAAGCGTGCTCGAAGGCAAAAGCGCAGCGGTGTCTGTAAAGGCCGGCGGCGCGCAGAAGGTTTACTGGATTCTCAAGAGAGACGGCATTGAGACGATTGCGGCTGTTGATACGTTCAGTTTTTCAATAGATGCCGGGCGTGTTACGGGCGACCAGACTTTTACCCTCCAGTGCAAGGCGGTCTTTGCGGATAAAGTAAAGACATTGGACATTCCTGTAACCATTCAGGAAGCTATTCCTGACCCAGTTTTCACGCTGAAAGCCCCGGTGAAGTGGGATGGTCGCGAGACGATCGAGATCGTGTCGCAGCTTTCCAACTTGAAAGACATACAGCAAAAGAATGTCGGCGAACTGAAATACGATTGGAAAATTTCCGGCATGGCAGTGATCAATGAGATACAGCCGGGCAAGCTGATTCTCACGCGCTCGCAGAACAGCGGCAAGCTGGCTGTCACATTAACGATAAGTAACGGCGGCAAGCTGATTGATCAGACAGCCACGATGGTGGTCACGGAACCAAAGAATGACCCGTGGCTCGCGCGCACACCGGCAAAGGATGAGAAGCCCGAGGACGGCCAGTTCTACGCACGCGACGATAAGGGGCTGGGCACGCTTTATTACAATGGAACGCTGACCGACGCCGCCGACTCGGTTTTCCTCAAGCTTTACGCGAACGACAAACTCATCAAGACCGAGACGGCCAAGCCCACAGCGGACAAATCCTACACGCTCTCTACGGAGCTCAAGCCGGGCTTGATCCAATACAAAGTGGAGTTTGGCACGAAGGCCGGCGGCAAGGAAACCGTGCTGCAAACGGTGAATGATCTGGTCTGCGGCGATGCCTACATTATCGATGGTCAATCCAATGCATTGGCGACCGATACCGCCGAACAATCTCCGGCGGAGACGAATCAATGGATTCGCAGTTATGGTCGTCCTTCAGAAGATAAAACAGCCGCCGCAGTAAACTTGTGGTGTTATCCGGTGTGGAAAGCACAAAAGGGCGAGAAGGCTGAGTTGGGTTGGTGGGGCATGGAACTAGCCAAGCGTTTGGTTGATAGTCAAAAGGTGCCAATTTTCATCATCAATGCCGCAGTGGGGGGAACACGCATCGATCAGCACTTGCCTAATCCGACGAATCGTCGTGATACCAGCGGTGCTAATGCATGGACGAATCCATATAAACCTTACGGCAGTTTATTGACGCGAGTGGAAGGGGCAAAATTGACACACGGCATCCGCGCGATCCTGTGGCATCAGGGTGAAAATAATCAAGGGACCGCTGGGCCTACAGGTGACTATGACTGGAAATCCTACGAGGACTACTTTCTGGAAATGTCCGCTGCTTGGAAAACAGACTTTCCGAATGTGAAGAATTATTATGTTTTCCAGATCTGGCCGAACTCGTGCTCAATGGGTGGAAAATTGGGATCTGGTGATATGTTGCGCGAAAAACAACGCACATTGCCTTATCTCTTTTCGAACATGAGCATCCTTTCCACGCTGGGTGTGAAACCTCCGGGCGGCTGCCACTATCCCCTGGAGGGTTGGGCGGAGTTCGCGCGCATGGTGCAGCCGATCATCGAGCGCGACCACTACGGTTTCAAGCCGACCAAGCCCATCACCGCGCCCAATCTCCGGAAAGCCACCTATGCCACGAAAGACACGATTTCTTTGGAATTCGATCAACCAGTCGTCTGGTCGGAAAATTTAGTCGGACAGTTCTACCTGGATGACGAAAAGGACAAAGTCGCATCTGGCAGCGTGAAGGGAAATGTTCTCACGCTTACTTTAAAGGAAGCGTCTTCAGCGAAGTTGATCACCTACCTGAAAGAGACTTCCTGGAGCCAGGATAACTTGCTCATGGGCGCCAATGGCATCGCTGCGTTGACGTTTTGCAAAGTCCCGATCGAGAAGTAAGTATCTTCAGAAAGAGCGATGAAAGAAGCAGATCGATAAAGAAGTAGATCAGTTAACAGAAATGTAAAAATGAGACACATGACCTCAATGAAAAAGACAGGAAGTGCCTCAAAGGCTCTTCCAATGGAGGTTACCACTATTTGGGCAGTGCAAAAATCTTTGCGCAGATGGGCAAGGCATTTGCAGAGGCAATTGGGAATTTAAAGAAATGAAGCGACTACCTCACTCCGAACGGTGTCTTCAAGCAGCCAACCCCAATTGCCCTGACCGCTTTCATCCTACTCCATTGATGAAGTTCATTTTTTCAATACTGACCGCACTGGCGTTTGCGACTACAGCGTATTCGCTACCGCCAGACCACGCAGAGCTCATGAAAAAAGGGCTCGAGTTGTTTCGCAGCGATGTAGCGGGCATTTTGAAGGAGAACTGCTTGAAGTGCCACGGTGGGGATAAAGTGAAGGGGGACTTTGACCTGGCGACCCGCGAGGGTTTGCTGCTCGGCGGCGCGGAGGGAGCAGCGTTGAAGCCGTTCGCCGCGTCGGAGAGCGTGATGCTGAAAATGATGCGGCACGAAGAGGAACCTTACATGCCAGATAAAAAGCCGAAGCTGTCCGATGACGAGATCGCGAAGGTTGCTGCGTGGATTGATCTAGGCGCGCCGTACGATGCGCCGCTCGTCGCAGGCAAGGTGGTGAAAGATAAATCGCAGGTGACAGACGAGGATCGGAAATGGTGGGCTTTCGTCCCGCTTGCGAAGCCCGCGCCGCCGGCAGAAGGCCATCCTGTGGACGCGTTTCTGAATGCGAAAGCAGCAGAAAAGAAGCTCACGTTTTCGCCAGAGGCAGACCGCCGCACCCTCATTCGCCGCGCTGCGCTGGACCTCACGGGTCTCCCGCCTACGCCGGAACAGGTGGAGACATTTCTTGCGGATACATCGCCGAACGCATGGGAAAAGGTCGTGGACGCTCTGCTCGCTTCACCTCGCTACGGCGAACGCTGGGCGCGGCACTGGCTGGACGTTGCACGCTTCGCCGAGAGCAGCGGCTTTGAGCACGACTACGATCGCCCGCACGCCTTTCACTACCGAGATTTCGTCATCCGCGCAGCAAACGCAGACATGCCGTTTGACGAGTTTGCGAGGTGGCAGATTGCGGGTGACGAATTCGCGCCGGGAAACACCGAGGCGATGATGGCGACTGGCTTTCTTGGTGCGGGTGTTTTCCCCACGCAAATCACGGAAAATGAAGTGGAGCGCACACGCTACGATGCGATGGATGATATGCTCGCGACAACCAGCAGCGCTTTTCTTGGTCTGACTGTGGGCTGCGCACGCTGTCACGATCACAAGTTTGACCCCATTCCCGCGAAGGATTATTACCAGATGCTTACGACGTTCACGAAGACAGTCCGCAGTAATGTGGAGCTGGAACTCGATCCCGCGAAGGCGGCCCGGGAACTAGCTGATCGCGAGGAGGGGAAGAAGAAATTAAATGCCGCGCTGAAGTCTTACGAGGCCAACGACTTGAAGCAGATCTTTGACAAATGGCTGGCGTCGGATGAAGCGGGCGTCACCCGTTCCGCGTGGCAATTGCTCGACGTGACGGACATCACTTCGAAAGGCGGCGCGACCTTCACGAAGCAGGACGACGGATCATGGCTCGCCAGTGGTGAGAATCCCGGCGACGACGTCCACACGCTGATCGCAAACACGACGGCGCGGCACATCACAGGCTTGAAATTGGAAGCGTTGAGCCATGGATCTTTCCCACAGAAAGGGCCGGGCCGCGCGGACAATGGCAACTTCTCGCTGAGCCGGATCAAGATCAGTGCGGTTCCGCTTAAGGGCGG
>CAIRGO010000303.1 GCA_903878115.1 Akkermansiaceae bacterium
CAATTTGCGGAAGGTCAAATGGTGAACAAGATTGGGTATGAAAAGGAAAATTGGCAAACGATTATCAACCTTCTTAAGAAAGCGGAGTTAGCAGAAGGATATTTTTTCTACGAATCAATAACCAATGCAGTCATTAGTAGTGGTATAGTTCAGATGCAAGGAATTCTGATGAAAGAGCAGCTCAAGAAAATACCAGAGGCGGAGCAGAGCAGTTTTTTTGAGAATCATTATCGGTTTCAAAAAGTTCTAAAAGCTTCACTTGAATACAATGCTATCGAAAAGGCTTGGCCTGATTCGCTTTACTTGCTAGCAGAGAAAAAACTGATCACGATATCCGATATTAGCTTTATAGACAAAGAAGGTTTTGCCCACATCCCAATGCTACTTGGTCAATTGAAAGATGGAAAGGAAACACAAAAAGTATTGTGGCTGGAAATCCCCGACGCAAAGTATATTTTGGAAGGTTCTCTCAACGGTGACATCAAAATCATCCCGAGCCAGTCAAAATAAAGTAGCCAAAGATGAATCTTGTCTAGCACTAGGCTAACAATTTGCGCACTAGCAATACTATGATTACAACTAAAACTAGAATTTTGTTAGCCATTCTTCTAGTTAGTAAATTGACAAGCGCTACTGATTATGCCCCACTAAACACCTGATGCTTTCATGGAATGAAATTCGACACCGGGCTATTACGTTTTCGCGTGATTGGAAGGGTGGACGACTTCGGAAAAATCGGAGCGGCAAACGTTTTGGAATGAGTTTTTTGAAATCTTTGGTATCAAACGTCGGACGGTTGCGTCGTTTGAAGAACCTGTAAAAAAACTCTCATGAAATTGGGGGTATATCGATCTTTTCTGGCCGGGGCGGGTTCTGATCGAACACAAATCTGCTGGGCAAAATCTCGACAAAGCTCATGCGCAAGGCATGGATTATATTCGCGGGTTGATTGATTCAGGACGGCAAAAGGAAGTGCCACGTTGGTTGATCGTTTCTGATTTCAATCGCATCGCCCTGCACGATTTAGAGCCTGATTTAGATGCTGCCGCAAGCAAGCTAACGCAATCTAAGCCGACGATTGAATTCCCGCTGAAGGATCTTCATAAGCACATCCGCATCTCGCTCAATCATTGCATGAGTCCGTGTTGAGAAGCAACACTAGTTTGACAAATGCGGTGGCTGCTAGTAGCCTCGCTCATGCACAATAATAACCATTTGACAGGATTGCAACTCGATGGGCGGGTCGCGTGGATCACAGGGAGCAGCCGCGGACTGGGAAAAGCGATGGCGATTCTGCTGGCGAAACTCGGTGCCAAGGTGGTAGTCAATTGTTATTCGAATATCAGCATGGGGCAAGAGGTGGTGGATGCGATCATTGCCGACGGTGGGCAAGCTCTTCTCGTCGCCGGCAATGTGATGGATCAAGACGAAGTGCAGCGGATGGCGGATGAGATCGAAGCGCATTGGGGCGGCGTTGATATTTTAGTCACGAATGCCACACCCGCACAGCCGATGAAAGCCATAGCCGATTATGATTGGAGCGAGTATGTGGCGATGCATGAGGCATTTGTCAAAAGTCCTTTTCTGTTAGCTCAGCGATTGTTGCCCAGTATGAAAGCAGGAAAATGGGGGCGCATCATTCAGATTACTAGCGAAGTTTTTCATGTAGGCATGCCAGAGTTTTCTGCTTATGTTTCTGCTAAAGGCGGTCAAGTAGGATGGTCGCGGTCACTCGCAAATGAATTGGCGGCAGACGGTGTCACCGTGAATTGCGTCGCGCCTGGCTGGATTCCCGTGGAACGTCATGAAAATGTCCCGCAAGAAGCAAAAGATGCCTATTTGAAAACGATCCCAGTGGCTCATTGGGGAACTCCCGATGATGTCGCATGGGCAGTAGCGTGGTTCGCATCCGAGCAAGCTGGTTTTCTCACTGGCCAAACGCTGTACGTGAATGGCGGTCGCAGTCTTAATTAATTTCTTCTATGGCAACTTCTCCTTCATGGCTTTCCGCTGTGGTCATGATTTCACGAGCCATTCTGCATGATCGGAAAACTCGTCGCAAATGGTTAGGCAACTCGGTAATTTTCATGCTGTGCTTTTTTGCCATTGGTTTGTGGGGGATTGACGGATGGTTAAAGGGGTCGATTGTGCGATTCGGTTTATGGTGGGCAGGATGCGGTGTCATTGCAATGAAGGTGATGATTTTCGCGCTCTACGATGCTGTCGCCTGCATTCGAGAGGAGAGAGAAAAAAATCGTTAAATATTCGCTGTTGTGAATTTCTCAATCTGATGTAAACCATCTGCGTGCCCATTCCTGCTCGTTATCCTTTACTATTCAATCCGAAGGCACGGAGCCAGCGGGCACAAAAGACTGCGCGTTTTATCTTTGAGCGGGCCACAAGGTTTGTGCTTTATGCTACGAGTAGTCCGGAAGAAGCACGAGATTTGGCAGCAAAATTTGTCGCTGATGGCGAGCCGATCGTTGTTGCAGCTGGAGGCGATGGGACCTTGAATGCGGTCTTGCAAGGACTTGTGGGTTCACAAACAGCACTGGGAGTGATCCCTTCGGGAACGATGAATGTATTCGCGCGCGAGTTAGGAATTCCATTCGGAAAGTTGGACATGGCTTTTGATATCATTGAAAAAGGTTTTATCCGCGAGATTGATTTATTCGAGGTTAATGCTTCGCCTTTTATGCAAATGGCTGGTCTTGGGTTTGATGCGATGGTCATCGAGGAAACGACCTGGGAAAGTAAAAAAATGTTAGGTCCATTGGCCTACTTACTAGCTGCCGTAAAAGTGCTAGGTGAAAAGCCGCCGCTGATGGAAGTGATCACCGCAGAGGGTAGACGCGAAGAAGGGGTTGCGGTTCTTGTTGGTAATGGTTCTCTTTACGGCGGGCAGTTCCGATTGTTTCGAATGGCGAGCAACCAAGACGAATTGTTAGATGTCCTCATTTTTAAAGAATCTGGATATCGTTTTGTCTATGAATCGCTGAAGGGTTTAGTCAAAGGAGGCATCGATATGGCATCATCAGTGATCCACTTGCAAAGTGCCGAGTTTACAGTGCGCTGCGATAGTGATTTTCCACTTCAAATCGATGGTGAATTGCTCGGTCGTGCTAAGGAAGCAGCGTTTCGCATGGCGAAAAGTAGATTGCGCGTTGTGGCTCCAGAAAATCCGTTAGATTCCATTGTTATCAAACCATAGTGATTAATAGCATGGCGACTCACAACAATCATGAGGTCAAAAAAAGTGCTCAAGCGAGTGTGAAGCCGAGCAGAAAAAAAATGTTAGTGCGAGTTGCCATTGCAGCAGTTTTCCTATTCCTAGCATCAATCATCGGCGCTGTTTTCATCCAAGAATTCGTCGGTAAAAGTGCGATCGGCAAAACGTTCGACAAGTCTAGCGATATTTCGGAATCTCGTGTCGGTCTGGTCTTTGGTTGCGATGATAAATTTCAAGGACGTGATAATTTGTATTTCCGCTATCGGATCGATGCCGCCATTTCCTTATGGAATGAGGGCAAACTCCGCTGCTTGATTGTTTCAGGAGACAATCACATACATCAATACAATGAACCGGAAAAAATGAAAAACGCACTCATGGCGCGCGGTGTTCCTACTGAGAAAATTGTTTGCGATTATGCCGGATTGCGAACATTGGATTCGGTGATACGCTGCAAAAAAGTTTTCGGCTGTTCACAGGTCACAGTGATCTCCCAAAAATTTCAAAACGAACGAGCCATTGTCATTGGTGAAGCTGCAGGTATGAACGTGATTGGCCTCAATGCAAAGGATGTCATAGGAAGCGGCGGCACCAAAACAAAAATTCGCGAGTGGGGCGCTAGAGTGAAAATGTGGCTGGATATCTTCGTACTACACACCCAACCTCGTCATTTGGGTGCGCCGGTTGATCTTCCGCTGTGAGAACAGAGAAATGCTCAGGCGCGTGAGTTGTTCTGTTAGATCAACATCGGTTCCATAATCTTCCACTTGTCTAAAATTTGTCAATTTCCTACTTGCGGGGTGGGGGAGTAGCTGCTAGTGAATCATACATAAATCATGGAAGAGATTTTGCAGAAAGCTGTTTTGGTGCTTAACCGGAATTGGCAGCCGGTGCAGACCTGCACGGGGCGGAGAGCTGTTCATTTATTAAGCTGCGGTCATGCGCAAATTGTGCAGGACGAGGGTGAGGAAAAGTTTACGACTCACGACTTCTCCTCTTGGATCGCCTACTCATCACTCTATCCACAGCCAGAAATGATTCATTCGGTGAAGCTCTCTCTGCGATTGCCTAAAATCATAGTGCTCTGCCTTTACGATAAAATCCCTAGCAAGGAAGTGACTTTTTCGCGACGTAATGTTTTTTTACGCGATCAATACACTTGCCAGTATTGTATCAAATCGTTTGTCGAGACCGAATTGAATCTCGATCATGTGATTCCCCGTCATAAAGGCGGGAAAACATCGTGGGATAATATTGTAACTTCATGCGTAAAATGCAATACGCGAAAGGGAAATAAACTTCCGCATGAAGCAAATATGTATCCTCGCAATAAGCCGATTGCCCCGCGCTGGCGTCCTAATTTCGGCATGCGCGAGGTCAATCAAGAGGAATCTTGGGGGTATTTTATCGAGCCCAATCGCGATCACATACGCTTAGTGAGTTAAGAGATGTGCTGAGCTTGTGAAAAATTTCACAAAGTTTCCCTAAAAACGCATCTTTTACTTTACAAGCTGACAAAGAAGGGTATTTTTCCGCGTCTTCTTTGGTGGTCACTTTGTAACGAGTCGCACAACAATGCTTCTATTTGTTAAGTGAAATCAGGAGTAAAACATTTACCAATAAATCATTTTACATGAGCGCACACGCAGCGACAGCAGATCATTCTTCTCACGATCACCACGATGATCACGGGCACCATCATGAGCCCGGCTTTTGGTCAAAGTATGTTTTTTCCACCGACCATAAAATGATCGGTATACAGTATGGCATAACTGCGATGTTATTCTTGCTGTTCGGATTTTATTTGATGATGGTGATGCGTTGGTCGATCGCCTATCCGCATGAGCCACTTCCTGGTTGGATGGATTGGGTTTTCACGGATAACTGGAAGGCACGCTGGCTGCAAGACGGTAAAGTCACAGGTGATACCTACAATATGTTTGGTGCCATGCACGGAACCATCATGGTGTTCCTTGGTGTAGTTCCTCTTGGTTTCGGTGCCTTTGGTAACTATGTAACACCGCTTCAAATCGGTGCGGTGGACATGGCATTTCCTAAACTGAATATGTTATCATATTGGGTGTATCTGCTAGGTGGATTGATCATGATTGGTTCATTCTTCATGGAGTCGGGTTCGGCAAAATCAGGTTGGACGAATTACTCTCCTCTAGCAGGATTCGCGGATGGCCAAATTGTCAACCAGTGGCTCGCTGGTCAAACGCAGTGGCTCATTGGTCTGGTCTGCTTGATTACCTCGTCTCTCCTTGGTTCGGTAAATTTTGTTACGACGATCATCAACTTACGTGCTCGTGGGATGACCTGGATGCGCCTTCCATTTTTCGTATGGGCGATGCTGGTTACTGGTTTCTTGCTTCTCCTTGCGTTCCCTCCACTTGAGGCTGCTGGCATTATGCAATTAGTGGATCGCGTGTTCCATTCTTCATTCTTTTTGCCATCTGGACTGTTCACAAAATCCGATGGACTCGTTCAGATTTCCGGTGGTGGATCGCCGCTTCTGTTCCAGCATTTATTCTGGTTCCTCGGTCACCCAGAGGTTTATGTTCTTCTGCTTCCTGCTTTTGCCTGCGTTGCAGAAATTATTCCCGCAAACACGAGACGTCCGATGTGGGGCTACAAATCGATGGTCTATGGCGTGATTGTTTTAGGTTTTCTTTCCTTTGTCGTATGGGCTCACCACATGTATATGACAGGAATGGGACCCGCGATTTCTACTTGGTTCCAGATCACCACGGTTTTAATTTCTATCCCGTCGGTAGTTCTGCTTACTGCGTTGATGATCTCTCTGTGGGGTGGTTCCATTCGCTTTACGCCGCCAATGATTTGGGCCTGTGCATTCATTCCGATGTTCGGAATTGGTGGACTTACCGGATTGCCGCTGGCGTTTAATTTGGCCGATCTTCACCTTCATGATACTTATTATGTGATCGGTCACTTCCACTACGTGGTTGCCCCTGGAATCTTGTTTGCTTTCTTCGGTGGCGTGCATCACTGGTATCCAAAAATCACTGGTCGTTACATGAGCAAAACACTCAATCACCTGCATTTCTGGCCGACCTTGATCTGCATGAATACTTTGTTTTTCCCAATGCTTACCCAAGGCATGGCTGGCTTCCATCGACGTTGGTACAATGGCGGTGATGCTTATCTCGCCAAGGCTCTTGACTCCGCGAACGTATTCGGCACGACCGTGAGAGAGCACATCGACTTGAATATTCTGATGTCGCGCTCGGCTTGGATCATGGCGCTTTTCCAGATTCCTTTCATTGTGAATCTAATTCTTAGTTATGTTCGCGGTAAAAAAGTCGAGAGTGATAATCCATGGAATGCGACGACTCTGGAATGGGCAACGCCTACTCCTCCGGGGCATGGAAACTTTACCTTCGATGTGGCAGTGTATCGCGGACCTTACGAATACAGTCAGCCTGACTCTGATAAAGATTACACGCCTCAGTGGGAGAAGCCGAAAACTGATGCTCCTGTGATTGCTGAACCTGCGCCGGTCGCTCATCATTAATCTTACTTTTTTCGCTCACGATTTATTCTCTTTTTCTATGGAAATTCCTTATATATTCACGCCACGTAAAGACACTGGAATGTGCAATTCCAAGATTGCCATCTGGCTTTTCCTCGCCTCTGAGGTGATGCTTTTCGGCGGATTCTTCTCCTCCTATGTTTATCTGCGTCTCGGTGCAGACTATCCATGGCCAGAACGCGCGCTGCCAGTGATGCCTGGTTTGATCAACACATTCGTGCTGATTTTTTCCTCTGTCACAGTAGTATTTGCTTGGGTTTCCCTTAAGCTTCGTAAGTGGGGCATGTTTCAAATATACATGGCAATCACCGTGCTCTGCGCCGCGATTTTCATGGGTCTGAAGGCCATTGAATACAACGTGAAATTCCATCACCAAGCGGTAAGACTATCCGATTATACCATTTTGGAAGGTCACTTGGATCATATTGAAGGAATTACCGATAAAAAAGGTCATGAAGTAGAGGCTGATGTAATTCATGTGAAAGTGAATAAGCTCACATTTAGTACCGTTCGTTTTCATAAACCTTGGGTAGAAGAAATGATCCGTCAAGCTGAGGTGAATAAAGCAACAATCACACTTGGCTCCCCACTAAAAATTGAAGGGCAAGAAGTACCTTCGGGCACTGCATTAACAGTTTCTTTGCTTAATCAGATTAAGAAAAATCACCTTGCTTCCCGCTCGAACAATGCCGAAGTAAGGACTGAGGCTCTCCGTGACGCATGGGTAACAGAAAAAGCTAAAGTGGGAAATGAAGGCAAGCAGGGTTGGCAGATGGCTAGCAATGTTAACATCGACATGGATGCCATCGCTGGTCAGTTGAAAGTAGAAACATCTTCGATTGTTTTCCAAGTAACCCCACCCACAGAATTATGGTTCCCTCAACGCGATATCAAAGAAGGTGCGACACAATCGAAACTACGCGATGATACAGTCATCGACGGCGAAATGTTAGAAAGTCCGGTGGCTTTTCATAACTTAGACGCTATCGATTTCCGCTACGTAGTCATGAAGGCTGAGGAAAAAGGCATCGATCCAGAAAAAGCGATCGAAAATACTTGGTTGATTAAGAATAATGAAGAAGCGCGCGAAGCGTGGGAATGGAACAAGGAGCAGATGGTGATTCTCCAAGAAGAGCTAACCAAAGGTTATGGTCTTGATAAAAATGGCAAACCGAACCGTGAACCTACTCTCACCGAGCGTTACCGTATTGGTTGGCAGGATTTCGCAGCGAAAGCTGAAAAGGTCAACAAAGGCCATGAAGCATTCAACATGAAGGAACAGTTTATGGGACCAAACTACGAGCACCGTGCTCCGGCCCATACCTTTCCTCACTTGCACATTCCGCGCGAGTTGGTATTCCTTAGCGGCAAATTCACTCCCGCATGGAATACTTATTACGCGATTTATTTCACCATGACCTTCCTTCACGGCCTTCACGTGATTGGTGGTGCAATCGTGCTTAGTTATTATCTTTTCCGTGGTAAAAAAATGTATCAAACAAATCCCGAGTGGTTGGCCAATCGCGTCGAAGTCGGTGGTCTATTTTGGCATTTTGTGGACCTTGTGTGGATCTTCCTTTTCCCGATCCTCTATTTGATGTAACTTAATCCTTATTCTAACAATTTATACTTCTCTATTATGGCAGATTCCGTAGAACACATCAAAAAAACAGCCCGACTCTACCTATTAATCGGTGCGGTCTTATTCATCTTCACGGGCGTTACCGTGGCAGTTGCGAAAATCCCGATGCTCGATGTCGGCAAGCATGGATTCGACACAATGGACATGATTTTAGGACTTGCCATCGCCAGTTTTAAGGCATCTTTGGTAGGATACATTTTCATGCACTTAAATCATGAAAAAAAAGCAATCTACTGGATATTTTTCGGTGCAATTATGTTTTTCGGGTTTATGATCTTTCTATTCATGTTTGCCAAATATGACCCAATCCATTTCAACGGCTTCCAACTAGGTATTCCTAACTAATACTTAACATCTACATCTTATGTCACTGAAATCATTCCATATCGTCTTTGTAGTATTCACTTTTTTGATGAGTCTTTTCTTTGCCGTATGGTCTTTCTTGATCGCTAAGGATGTAACTCCTATTAGCTCTATCATCGGTTGGTGTGGCGTCGTGGGATTGGTTTTATCACCTCTTTACGGTATTTATTTTTATAAAAAAGCCGCTAAAATTTTCATTTAACTACTTATATGATTCCTCTCGTAATTTCTTGCTCTACCTGTCAGGCGAATAGCCTTTACGGTGGTGGCGACGCTGTGGGTTGGTCAATTTTTTTCCTGTTGATTGTTATTCTACTAGTCGCTTCCGCTGTTGTTTTTTGCATGATCCGTATTGCTCGTAGATCACGGGAATTTGCTCAAGAGGAAGAAATCGCGATGCTTGCTGAGCTTCATTCATCACAATCTATTTCACACTAATTTTTTATATGTCACCTACAGAATTCTTCAGTATTCCTAAAAGTTACTCGGCGCACGGTCCTCAAGTTGATCACATGATTGATGTTGTGCATTGGTTCATGATTGTTCTCTTTCTCGGATGGACGGCCTATTTAGCAGTAGCATTGTTTCGATTCCGCCGTTCTGCTAGTCCTAAAGCCAGCTACCATGGCTTGACGAATCATGTTACTTCACACATTGAGATCGCAGTAATTATTGTGGAAGCTGTGCTTCTGTTAGGATTCGCGCTGCCTTTATGGCGCGAGCGTACCGATACCTTTAAGCAAGTTGTGCAAGAAGAACACGTGCGTGTTCGAGTAGTAGGTTGGCAGTTTGGCTGGACCTACCATTACCCTGGTAAGGATGGCAAGTTTGGCCGTATCGATCCGTTCCAAATCTCAGGCACTAATGAACTTGGTATCGATCAGTCTGATCCAAATTCGACTGATGATTTTACCAATCCGATATTGAAATTGCCGAAAGACATTCCGGCCATTTTGATGATCTCTAGCAAAGATGTGATTCATAATTACGCGATCGTTCCGATGCGCATTCAGCAAGATGCGCTTCCAGGAAAGGAAATCCCGATGTGGTTCACACCTGTGAAAACGTTAGAAACTTCGGTTGTGTGCGCGCAGTTGTGTGGCGAGGGTCACGGCAACATGGTTGGCTCTATGGAAGTGATCGAAGCTGCAGAGTATAAAACTTGGGCCAATGGTCAATCTGATGCTGCTCTGAAGGCGCGCGCGCCAAAAGCTCCAGTAGCGACCCGCTAATGATGGGACTAGCACCGATGATATCGGTGTTTTCCTATTGAATTATTGCTAAATTACCCTATGGATTGTTGATTCACTTTCCGATGAGTTTATTTACCCATGTATTTTTGAGATCAACAGTTCTAGTACTATGTCTTTTTTCTGTTGCTATCGCTGCTGGTGAAAAAAAAATAGCTCCGGCAGTCGTAAAAGCGGACGATGCAGCTAAAGAAACAACTGCAACTCCCTCACCCGTGGTTCCTGCAGCTGTGGATGATGATCAGGCTGCGGAAAAGGTTGAGGCTGAAGACACAGCTAAAGTTGCACGTCCCGTTACATCTGATCCTGTTCAAGTGTATGGGTGGAGAGAGAAAATCAAACTTGTCGAACTCCCAGAACAATTCACCGCTAAGCTTGATACGGGAGCATACACGAGTTCTATGCATGCTGAAAATGAACAAATTTTTGAACGAGATGGCAAAAAATGGGTGAAGTTTGTTTGCACCGATCCTCGGCAAGTAGGAGCCAAGCGTTATGATATGGAAGCGCCGCTCGTGCGTACTGTTCACATCAAGGAGCCTGGTGAACAATCAGAACGTCGCAATGTTGTGCGTTTGAGTTTCACCATTGGCGATCGTAAAATGAAAGCAGACTTCAGCCTAAACGATCGACGTAACATGCTCTGCCCGGTCTTAATCGGGCGCTCCACGATTGCCGTCCTCGGTTGGGTGGACCCAAGCCGCACTTTCATGGCAGACGATAAAATCATGCGCTGAGGAAATAACCATGTCCTCGAAAACTAGATTATTGATTACAGTGTGCTTTCTCTGTTCGGTGGGAATGGGCATTGCCATTTACAAAAATCGTAAACTCGGAGTGCCGCTTTGGGTAGGTGAGCAAAACACTTCTTGGCTAGTAGAGGCTCGTGTTTCATTTCTCAGTAGTGAGCAAAAACCTGTCACTGTTAAACTAGCTCTTCCACAAGTTGCCATCGATGAAGGGATCGGTCAAAATGCAGGCTCTATCGGATTTGGCTATTCCACTGATATCGGCACGTCGGGAGCGAAGGAGGTCTGGTCAGCGCGTCAACCAAATGCTGGTAATAACGCGCTTTACTATCGGATTCGTTTTCCTGAACGTTACAAAACTGGTGGAGCAAATGAAGAAGTAAAAGGGAATCCACCTGTCGCAGAATCTCCAGGGCTCACGGGATCTGTGGAGCGTGCAGCCCGTGCCATTATCGAACAATCTCGCGCAGTCTCTTCAGATGACGATACATTTTTCACTCATCTTTTTTTACAAATTTCTCGCGAGAATCGATCACAGGAGCTTCTTTTGCTCAGAAGGCATTACGAAATAGAGGAGAAAATCGATGAACAGCAACTGCTCATCGTCATGGGGATTGATCTTCTGCGCATGGCAGGAATACCGGCCCGTCTTGCACATGGCGTAAAGCTTGACCCTGAAGCAGGAACTCAAGCGGCACTGCCCTTGATTGAGTATTCTGATGGCGTCTCATGGAAAGTAAAAAACCCCGCGCAACCGAACGTTACGTTGCGCAGTGATAATATTTTTGTTTGGAATCGCGGGGGAAATGCATTGCTAGAGGTATTTGGTGCAGACAATTCTAAAGTCGTTTTTACCGTAACGAAAGATATGATTTCGTTAGAAAAAATGGACCAGTTGCGTGATTCCCCGTTGTTTGTGTCGACGATTCTTGCATTACCTTTGTCGGAGCGATCAGTTTTTCGTTACGTGGTTTTGATTCCACTCGGTGCATTTGTCGTTGTCGTATTACGCAATATTATTGGAGTGCCGACATTAGGAACTTTTATGCCGGTGTTGTTAGCGCTCGCATTTTTAGAAATGCCACTGGGCTTAGGGATCTTAATGTTTGTCGTGATTGTGGCCGCTGGTTTGTTTTTCCGATTTTTCCTTTCTAGCATGAATCTTCTCGTTGTTCCACGTGTCGCTGCCTGTGTGGTAATTGTCACTTTGCTAATGGTGCTGATGAGTTTGGTTAGTTGGCGATTGGGAATGCGTGATGTTCTAAAAATTACTCTATTTCCGATGATTATTATTGCGTGGACGATAGAACGCATGTCGTTAATCTGGGAAGAAGAAGGAAAGCGAAATGCGATCATGCAAGTTGGTGGATCCATGCTAGTTGCTGTGATCGCCTTTCTGTTTATGAAGATTCCTCAAATTCAATATTGGGCGCAGTATTTCCCCGAGTTGTTGTTAGTAGTGCTTTCGATCATTTTGTTGATCGGGAGATACACTGGGTACCGTTTGAGTGAACTTCATCGCTTCAGGAATTTTTCAGAATCCTAACAAAATTAACTATGCATCAATGGTGGCATCGCTGGTTCCGCACTCCTAAAGAGCTTCGCGCTATGGGTGTAGTCGGTATCAACATGCGCAATGCCAGATTTTTATTGCCTAACAATCCACGCAAACTCTATCAGCGCGTTGATAACAAGCTATGTACGAAAGCGCTTGCAGAGGAGCGTGGTTTGCAAATTCCTAAAACTTATTTGGTTGTGAAATCACCGCATGATGTTCGGTTGATAGAAAAACAACTCGCAGAGTATGATTCTTTTGTCATGAAACCAGCTCGTGGCAGTGGCGGAAAAGGGGTGCTGGTAATCGATCATCGCGATGGCGACGTTTATGTGAAGCCGAGTGGCGTGCGCTTGAGCGGTGAGGAGCTAAGACATCATGCGGATAATATTTTAGCCGGCTTGTATAGCCTTGGTGGTAACCGTGATCAAGCACTGATCGAGTATCGTGTCACACCAGCAATGGTTCGGACGGTTATAAGTTTTCAAGGTGCCCCAGACATTCGGATCGTCATGCTTCATGGCTACCCAGTCATGGCCATGCTGAGAGCAGCGACTAAGGAATCAGATGGACGTGCGAACCTTCATCAAGGTGCTATCGGCATAGGGATTGACCTCGCCACTGGTCGCTCGGTAAGAGCTGTTCACCATGGCAATATGGTAAGCATCCATCCAGATCTGAAATCACCACTCATCGGCTTGCAGATGCCTTTTTGGGATCAGATTATGGAACTTGCTGTAAGTTGTCATGAAATGACTGAACTCGGTTACTTAGGTGTTGATTTGATGATCGACGAAAAGATCGGCCCTTTGATGATTGAAGTCAATGCTCGCCCAGGCTTAGCAATTCAGATGGCGAATGGTGTCGGATTGATGAATCGTTTGGAGCCTGTGGTCTCGCGTCATATGAGTCATCCTAACGAATCAAGAAGTGAACGGATTGCTTTTAGCCAAAAAATGTTTAGCGCAAAAAACGAATCCGTTCCTGCCCCGTGAATCAACTAGCGTCGTCTTTGCACGGCAAAAAGAATCGCCATCAATAGCAATAAACTAACTGATCCTGGTTCAGGAACTGAACTGTTTGATGCTACGATGGAATTAGAACTTCCTCCGCCAATGGCATCAGCGCTAACTCCGGCTGGTAGTGGCAAGGTTTGTCTTACTGTTTTCGGAGTGCCAGTGATTTCTCTTGGGGTGTCGTTGATCGCAATGAACGATGTATAGGGCGTGAGCAGTGAGTATTGCAGACCGATGCTTATGATTTCGGCAATATTTTTATTTTTCTCGACGTTTTCGCCGCGCGATCTTTCTGCAAACGAATTGTAATCGCCGAGACTGCGTACGCGTTCTCTTGCCCATAATACTGGCAGAGCGGGATTGCTGCGCTGTGATTCACTTATTTCTGCTAGACTGATTTTCTTTTCGTAGATCACTCCATTTGCTTGTGTGCCTCTGAGGATGATACTTCCTTGCAATGGATTGCGAATTTTTCCGATGACTGCTATGGGGCGATCCGCGAAAAGATCACGCACAGAAGATGGTTCAACATCATAAATTTCATTCCCCTCAGCAGTCAGCGTGATGTGGGATAATACGGGCGAGGAAATATAGGTGGTCAGTTTTTTTACGGCTCCGTCAGCCTCGCTTGGTGTGGTGACGACGAATGGTTCCCCTTGCCCGCAATGGGCGATGCCTTCGATCAAATGACGATTGACAGACGATCCGATGCCAAAGCAAAAAACATTATTTTTGTGAAGATTATTACGAATCAGTTCAAAAGCTTCTGCTTCAAAATTGATATACCCATCAGTAATCAAGATCACGGAACGCGAGCGAGATTCATCGTTAGGTAGATGCATCGCGGATTGCAGTGCGCCAAGCATTTCCGTGCTGCCACCGGTAGGTGAACTTTTCATCCAATTGATCGCTGCTGAAATATTAGATTTGTTGGCGGGGAGGGGAGTATCTTGATAAATACGATCTGATCCGGCAAAAAGTATGAGATTAAAGGTATCAGATTCGCGAATAGAACCTAACAATTTTTCCATCAATTGATAAGCAGTGTTCAAGGGGAATCCCGACATTGATCCCGAAACATCAACGACGAAAACATACTCGCGTGAAGTGATCACATCGGAAGTAACGCGAGCGGGTGGTTCAATCTGCAATAAAAATGTGTTTTCTTTGTCTCCTTGATGGATCAACACGCCGGAATCGATTTTGTTTTTTGCGAGTTTCCATTCCATGATCAAATCACGGTTTGCATGTGAGGCATCATTCTTTAATTCTATGGCCGCTTCGTGCGCGGAGTTCCATTTGATTTCGATCGGATGAGTAGGGCATTTGACCTCGGCTAAATCAAGACCGCTGTGGAGTCGGGCTTTGAGTGAGAAACTGGCAGGAGCAGACTTGCCTTGCGCAAGGTGAGGATTGGCTGACCAGTTTTCTTCGGCTTTGTTTTCATGTTCAGTTAATCCATGGGTAAAACGTGGGCCAACTACTGTTGGGAAAACCCATTGATAGGTGCCCGTCTCTGGAACGATGGATTCACTATACTCTAACGTAATTTTCATTTCATCACCGGGCAAGATATTGGCAAGTGATGTTTGAAACACATTGGGCCGTTTTTGCTCTAACAAAGAAGCAGATTTATTTTCAGCTTTTGCCTGTTCGAATTTTTTTTTAGCGGCAGCTTTTTCACGAATCACAGCGCGAACGATTGATTCGCCCGTTTGCATTGTCATGCCATGAACAGCTGATCGGGTAGAGCCTGGGAAGACATATTCTGCGTGGATTGGTTGGTTGCCAGTATTCGCATACGTTTGTTCAATCGTAACGTGCGCTACCACACCATCAATCGAAACATCAACTTTGGTGTTTTTCAGCGGAATTGTATCTCCAGGAGTATCACCTGGCGAAGATGTAACGAGTAAGTATGGTGCGAGAGAAACGTCCTGTGAAGATTCAATAGCCTGTAACTTGTGAGCAATAAACAATGCCGAATAGACGGCAACAAAGTAGAGGATGCGTGGTAATGTTTTCATGATGTCGTATTTGGTTACGGCATCAGTGAAGCGCAGAATGATGAAGTTATGATGAAGCGTCTGTGAGAAATTCGTGATAATTCTACGTGAATCTTGGTCTCGATTATTGACGAATCACGAACACACCTTTTTTGCTGCCAACGGCTACATCTACTTTGCCATCGTTGTTGAGATCGGTGGCTACGACATCGCAGCCTACGCCGCCATCTTGATCGATAATGCTAGATTCCCATTTGATTGAATCGCCTTCTTGACGATTGTAAAAAACTACTGTTAGAGCAGGATCTAGCGAACCAGGGTCGTTTTTGCCGTGAGCCCAATAACGTTTTCCTGTCACAAAATCCATACGTCCATCTTTGTCAATATCCGCCATCGCTAGCGAATGAAGTTGGCTAAATTGCAAATCGTTAGCACCTTTCTTTTTTGCGTCAGCAGGCAGGATTTCATGATAAGAGAAGGTGAATGATTTTTCTTTGCCGTCATTTTGGTACCAACCTAAACCGTAGCCATGACCGTCAAGACTTGTCACCACATCGTTATCCCCATCTTTATCATAATCATGAACTAGCATTTGTGAACCACCACGGCATTGCTGCGAAAATTTATGATATGCCCAAGTGCCAGGCAACGTTGCGGGTTGTTCAAACCAGCCATCTTTTTCGATGATATCTGGCTTGCCATCGCTATTCAGATCGCCTGCACCTAAGCCGTGAACATAGGGGCTTCCAGAACGTTTTTCGGAGATGGCGGTAAATGTCCATGGTTTCGTGACATCCGCCCAGTCGGCGCTGTAATAGCCAAATTTCCCCTGTTGCATGCAGACGATTTCATTTTTCTTGTCACCTGTGAGATCAATCCAAATAGGACTCTCGGTTGCTGCTTCTGTAATGATTTTATGAGATTTCCACTCCTCACCGATTTTTCCTGGATTGAGATAAAGTGAAATTGTTTTGCCTGGCCACCCCACCATTAAAAGGTCGTTTTTTTTATCTCCATTGAGGTCGTCCGCCCAATTGATAAACGAGTCTTCGATGTAGCCATCAATGCTATGTGCTTTTCCAGGGCGATATTGAATGGCCGTGGTGAAATCTGGTCCCTTGAACCATAAGTGGCCTGCAATCAGATCGCTAACACCATCGCCATCCATATCCGATACTGCTACGCCCTCGGAAATAAAATCCTTAGTGATGATTTGTTTTTTCCATGACAGCAACGGAACTGACGCGCAGATCGCGAATCCGAGTAACGAAGCTGGGAGAAATAATCGTAGTGAACAATGTGTGATTTTCATGATTGTGATAAAAATACTTGTAGAAGCAGTGCCATGATAACGATACAGACTAGGCATGCAAGATTCAAAAAAATACCATTTTTCAGCATATCGCGTTGGGTAACCAAACCGGAGCCAAAGACGATGGCATTTGGTGGAGTCCCGACAGGCATCATGAATGAACATGACGAGGCGAGGGCAATCGGTATCACAAGACTGACTGGCGTGAATCCAAGTTCAGAGGAAACTGAATAAAATATCGGTATCAATAGTGCTGCACTAGCCGTATTACTAGCTAGTTCGCCGCTAAAAATAACAAAAGCAATGATGGCAAGTAGAATGAATATCAATGGCCATGACGAAACACCTTCTGATAGCAGTCTGGCCAAATAGAGGCTCGCTCCCGTTTGACTAAGAATTTCGCTTAGCGATAAACCACCGCCAAATAAAATTAATACACCCCAGTCGGTTCCCTCATCGATATCTCGCCAACGAACCACACGGAAATAAAGCAGCAGAAAGACTGAGGCTAGGGCAATTACTGTATCAATTGATGTTTTGATTCCTAAGCGATCACTTATCCATGAACCAAAAATCCAACAGAGAACTGTGAAAGAAAATATGACGAGCGTTGCGATACGATGCCAGTTGAATTCAAATGCTTGATCCTCGATATCGATTTTCAATCCTGCTACTGGACGGCAGACACATTTTAAAATGAGAATCATGATTGGCAATAGGATCAGCACACAAGGGACACCAATCGCCATCCAGTGTGCAAAAGAGATTTGTAACTTTGCAGCTGCAATGCAATTTGGTGGAGTTCCGATTATAGTTCCCAGTCCACCAATGCTTGATGCATATGCGATTCCAAGCATGAGAAAGATCGCATTTCGGCTTTTTTCACCGACAAGTCCGGCTTTATGAATGATGCCAATTGCGACGGGTAGCATCATCACAGTTGTGGCGGTGTTGCTCATCCACATTGATAAAAATGCTGTGAATGAAAATAGCAGGGTCGCCACCGGGTAAAATCGACCTCTACCCCAGCCAATGATTTTTTGCGCAATCCACAAATCGATTTTTTGATAGGAGAGTGCTGAAGATAAGGCGAAGCCACCAAAAAACATAAAGATCAGGGGATCGGCAAACGGCAGCAATGCTGTTTTTATATCGCTAACCCCAAGAACAGTGGCAAGGAGAGGAATCATTAAAGCTGTGCCTGCTAGCGAGATCGCTTCGCTAAGCCATAGAAATGCAATGCATGCTAGAATCCCTAAACCAATAGACACTTGATGGGCATCGAGTTCGCTACTTGCAGTGCTCTTCATTTGACTGGGCATCCACCAAATAATCCATGACATGATGGAGATGCCAGCAATGACAAGCCACGTGCGTTTGCGGCGAAAAAACGGCGCAAACATATCAGTATGATAGATATCCTCATGAGGGTATTCGCTCTCGAGGAACGAAGGTTTTTGAACGGGTTTTACCTCGCTCTCTGACTTATTTCCGGTGGGCGAAGGTTGCATCATTTAATAGGCGATACGGCCCGAAATATTTTGATAATTAGAAGCGAGAATCATCGCCTCATCCCGAAGGATTTCTGAAGAGGGGATTTTGCGTTGCTCGGGAGCGAGGGAAAATTGATCAAAAATGTTGGTGTCATCGAACCCAATATCGGCAGCATCATTGATTCGAAAACCAAAATAAATGCGCGAAATGCGTGCCCAGTAAATTGCGCCCAAACACATCGGGCAAGGTTCGCCTGTTGTGTAGATAGAACATCCACTGAGTTCAAATGAATCGATCTTGCGGCAGGCATCTCGTATCGCAGATATTTCCCCATGAGCTGTTGGATCATTGGTCGCAATGACTCGATTCCAACCTTCTCCGATGATGGTGTGATCTTTTACGATCACCGCTCCAAAAGGACCGCCCTCATGATTACGCATACTGCGATCTGCCAACGCTATGGCTCGTCTCATGTAGTGCGAGTGATCTTCCATTCCGATGCTTTAGTGATTAAAGATAAATTCTTTCGAGTTTAAAATTGCCCAGAAAATATCGTTCAAAATTTCGCGCGCATCTTTCTCATCTTTTGCCGTTTTTAATGCTTCTAACAAATTTTTTGTTTCGCCTTCGGTCGGAGGCCTGCATAAAGTCGTTAGATACAATTGTTCTATGATTTCTTGGTGTGATTTCTTTGCGGTCAGCATGGGAGGAATTAGCTTTCCTTGATTGATCCGATTGTGGGTGTTATCGCCATTCAGCAAATGCAGTGCTTGTGAAAGATTGGGTTCTAGTTTCACCTCACAGGAACAAACAGTAGCGCGGCTGGCACGCCCGAATGTTGTCAAAAAGTAATTGGAAGTATTGCCATCAGCGATTTGTGTGGCGTGCGCACCGAGTGGAAGCCCTTTAAATTTGTTAGGAGTATTGGTGACTTGAGAAATAGCGTCTAGCAAGACTTCCGCGCGGATTCTGCGAATGAGAGAGTGAGAGAAATTACGATCATCTGTCGCATTGGTTTCATTAGTCTGCGATGACATTTGGTAAGTGCGTGAGGTGCAGATATCACGAACCAATTTCCTTAAATCAAAGTTGTATTCAACAAAATGCTTAGACAGAGCATCTAACAATTCTGGATTGGATGCGGGATTGGTGATGCGCATGTCATCGACGGGGTTGACGATTCCAATTCCGAAAAAGTGCGACCAGGTGATGTTCGCAACATTGCGCGCAAACCACGGATTATCTGCTGCTGTAAGCCAACCTGCGAGCGCTTGGCGTCGTGTTTGATTTTTCAAATCGGGAGATGGTCCGCCAAGAAATTTCGGAGGAACGGGCTTTTTGGTGAGCAAGTGTGGCACTTCACCATCGGCATCGAAGACAATGCGCTCGCGTGGATCTTCGGCATTTTTCCTTTTTACTTGGGCAAAAAATGAGGCGAATCCGTAGTAGTCTTCCATGGTCCAGCGGTCAAAGGGGTGGTTATGACACTGGGCACATTGAATGCGAGTTCCCATGAATACTTGAGCAACATTTTCAGTTAGCTTCAATACATCTTGCTCAATCTGGAAAAAGTTAGTCGCGGGTTCAGAGAATGTGCCGCCTTGTGAACCTAACAAATCACGCATGATTTCATTGAAAGGAGTATTGGCCGCAATTTTATCGCGCAGCCAGTTGTAGTAGTTTAGCGCTGCTTTATAAGATACTTGCTTAGGTCCATCATTGAAGGTGCGGATTTGTAAAAGCTCAGCCCATTTCATGGTCCACATTTCGGCAAATTCTTTGCGGCTGATGAGTTGATCAACCAAGGCCTCACGTTTTTTAGGATTGGCATCAGCGAGAAATGCAGCGCGTTCTTCGGTGGTGGGAAGTTTGCCAATGACATCGAGATAAACACGTCGTAAAAAATCTGTGTCTGAGCACAGCTCTGCGGGAACGATACGGAGTTTATTGAGTTTCTCTAACACCGCCGTGTCGATGTAGTTGGCCGGTGCGATTTCAGGGCGAACATATTTGGTTGTTTCTGGAATCACGATTCCTTGTGAACCCTCAGTGAAGGTGTGAAAGCGAGCTAACAAAAATGCTTCCCCGCGTTTTTTGGAAATCGCGATTCTCTTGTGTTTGTCGATGGCTGCAGAGTTATCGTTCGAGGAGGTAAATGAAGAAAGAGTGGTTACATCGCGATCAGTGCCGTCCGAGTATGCCGCGCGAACTGTAAAAGGAATTTGAATGTCTTCTCCTTTGAGAACCAATTGTGGTGGTTCAAGCGTAATGGAGGTAGGGTGGGGGATTTTGTCGTCATCATCGATCACCGCACCGTTACGAATCCACTCGACGAGAATTTTGTGAGCTGCGCTGCCTTTGAGAAATAGCTTTCCTCCCGTATGTGGGACATCACCCACTGCTTTTGTTACCATCAGCGATTCTTCAGGAACTGCGAAATTGATGCGGCGTCCAGGTAGCTCATTGGTGATGCGAAAATGATCGCCGTGCGGGTCAAATCCATAGAGCGATAGATGAAATCCGTCTTTGCCACTTGCCGCTCCGTGACATGACCCAGTATTGCAGCCAGCTGAAGTCAAAACGGGCATGACATCGAGTTGAAAAGAAACGGGTCGCTCAGCGGTGGCGTTTTTTACTACTATTGGTATAGTATTTGTTAGTCCGCGATATGTTACCTTGAGTTCAGTGCTGCCGTCTTTCACGGGGGAGATGGTGGTTTCCTTCAGTGTTACCAATGAGGGGTCGCCTAACGCTAATTTTGCTTGTCGTGTGATATCCCGCGTGGCGGCATCATCGAAGTAGGCGATGACGATGATTTTGTGAAAATCTGCTTTGGTTTCTAACGTGACAGATTTAGGGAAAACTTCAATTTTTTTAATAGCGGGATCCGCAGCGGCATCTGCAGCTGGCATGGCTTTGGGATCGGCGGGTGCTAAGACGAGCCCTTCAGGCCACGGTGCGCCAGCTTTGATCCATGCGGAAAGTTGTTCAATTTCAACTTCGTTTAGCGGTGTACCTTTTTTCGACGGTGGCATGATATCGTCGTCGTCATGCGGCAAGCGAACGCGCAATAAAATTTCGGACTTTTCCACTTGAGTCAGGTTGATCGCCGCGCCTGCTTCACCGCCGAGCATGATTGTCTCGCGCGTGGTCATATCCAGATCGCCTTTGGTTTTTTCTGGATGGTGACAGCTCACGCATTTTGCTTCCAACAAATCTTTCGGTATCTCCGCCGAGGTTGCGCCACCTTGGAATAACAACGCTAGTGTGATGGCGAGTGATGACAGGGGTTTCATAATTTAATAAATACGGATCACTTTAAGAAATTGTATCGGAAAATTTTGTGAATTATTTGCGCAAAATATTGGGTGTACTGGTATTGCCATAGCGATCGACCGCACTGATGGCAATCGCATCCGCGAGGGGGATGGTGGCACCAGCGTTGCTCACACCGATGATCTTAATGGTTGTCCAGGTATTGCCAATGCGTGATTGCACGGCGATTTTGGCAGTATTGTTGTCGGTCTTTTGCCAGGTAATGACGGTGTTGTTGCCGGACGCAGTGCCAGATGCCCGTGGCGTACTGGGAGGGGTGCGGTTGATCCATGGCATGGGCGGCACGAGCGCTGGGTAGGCATAAGTTGTCTTCAATGATCCGCAGAGATTATCACGATTCTGCATGATACTTTTCACGCTCCATAACATGTGACCGACGTAATTTTTTCCGATTGTGCGACTGTATTGAATTTGGTTGACGATCTCAGACGCTCCGCGACCAGGATCTTCGGAGCTTTTGATGCGGGCCGAAGCAATGCCAGGCCAGACTGGGCGCTCGCCTTGACCGCGCCACCATCCAAGAAGGGCTGTGTAGCTTTGCGGGCCACTGATACGCCAGTAGAGTTGTGGTGCCATGTAGTCGCACCAGCCATTGGCTAACCATTTACGTGCATCACAACCGAGGTCTTCGTAGGCATTTAACCCAGCAGTGGTGGATGACGGGACACCTGGTTTCCAAATGCCAAAGGGACTAATGCCAACGCGAGCCCATGGCTTGCTGCGTTTGATTTGGCTATACATATTTTGCACAAATGAGTCCACCACAGCGCGACGTGATTCGTTAGATCTGCCATCATTAAAGCGTTCACCATTTTGCGGATAGGGATAAAAATAATCATCGATGTGAATTCCATCCACATCATAACGCTTCAATACATCTAAGATGCTATTCATGGCGCGAGTGCGGGCTTCTGGCTGTGCGGGATCACACCATACACAGGTGCCGTATGGCTTGGTGAGTTGTCGCGCCACCTTGGTAATGTGACTCGAAGAAACGGACGATTTCACATTTGATAAGGCGCGAAATGGATTGAACCATGCATGCACTTCGATTCCGCGTCGATGCGCTTCACGAATGGTGAAATCTAAAGGATCATAGCCAGGTGACTGCCCCATTGTGCCACTGAGCCACGGACTCCACGGCTCAGCGGAGGAAGCATATACGGCATCGCATTGCGGACGCACCTGAAAAATCAGCGCGTTCATATTGAGCGATGACATGCGATCGAGGATGCCACGCATTTCTGCCTGTTGTGTTGCTGCGCTTAGCCCGCTGGAGCTAGGCCAATCAATATTATAAATGACTGCTGCCCATGCACCGCGGAATTCGCGTGTTACAGTAGGAACTTTTTCTTGAGATGGGTGATAGTACTCAGCGCCAGAAGTGAATCCAGCAAAAGTGAATGAAAGAGCTAGCAAAAAATATCTCATCAGCCATTGAGTTTTTGTAGAGCTTTAGGAAGGAACATTCCATCTTTGCGAACGAGTTTGCCATCGAAATACATTTCGCCACCACCCATGTCTTTGCGTTGTATATTCACCATATCCCAGTGAACTTGTGAGCGGTTGCCATTGTCTGCTTCTTCGTATGCTTGACCAGGAGTGAAATGAAATGATCCGCAGATTTTTTCATCGAAAAGAATATCGCGCATGGCATGGCGGATGTGCGGGTGAAAGCCTAAGGCAAATTCGCCAATGTAGCGCGCGCCGGGATCAGAATCGAGAATGCGATTGATCTCTTTATTTTTTCCTGCGGCTTCTGCTTTCACAATTTTCCCTTGAGCAAATGTGAGCTTGATCCCATCAAAAGGAATGCCTTGATAGATCGTCGGAGCATTGTAGTAAATGACACCTTCCACCGAATTTTTAACGGGCGCGGTAAATACTTCTCCATCGGGAATATTGCAGGTGCCCGCGCAAACAATGGAGGGGATATCTTTGATAGAGAATTTCAAATCGGTGCCTGGACCTTTGATGTGGACGTCACTGGTCTGATCCATCAATTTCTTCAGAGCATTAGCCGCAGGCAAGTATGCTTTGTAATTGAGCAAGCAGGCCTGAAAATAAAAGTCTTCAAATGCCTCCGTGCTCATGCCTGCTTGTTGCGCCATGCTCGCAGTGGGCCAACGCAGGACGCACCACTTGGTTTTTTTGACCCGATGATCAATCACAGGTCGCATTTTCCCCATGGCTAATTTCATGCGTTCCGCTGGCACATCGCTATTCTCTGCGATATTATTCGACCCACGAATGGCGATGTAGGCGTTCATATCTTTCATCTCACTGAGTAGATGTTTGGCGATGATACCATACTGTTCGTCGGTAGCGCCGCGCATCATTTCCCGAGTAATTTGGCTGGAATGAATTTTTATCACAGGAGATGCACCCACGGAACGTGCTTCACGCACCAAGGCGATGCCAATGCTTTCGGGAACATCGTATAAATCAATGAGGACTTTTTCACCTTTTTTCAACGAAGTAGAATAGCGTACCAATTGACGAGCTAACTCAGTAATGCGCGGATCTTGCATGGGCTAATTTTGCACATTTTTTGAGTGAGGTCAAAGATTGCTTTGTGTTTTTGAATATACGACATGTAAGGGGAATGGTGATTGTGTTCAAAAAGAATTGAACAAACCGATCGCATCAGCTATTCATTCATGCATGAAGACTGGTGTGAATGAGGAAATACCACTGAATAGATCACTAAGCGAATTGGAACAACAGGTGATCGATGTCTTTGTGGATGGAGTAAAGGTGCTCGGAATGCCGAAGTCATTAGGGGAGATTTACGGGTTATTATTTCTCTCGCAACAACCGTTATCGCTCGATGATGTGGTGACAAAATTGTCTTTGAGTAAGGGATCGGCCAGTCAAGGAATTCGCATGTTGCGTGAACTGGGCGCGGTGAAAGAAGCGAATGCGAATGGTGGACGCAGGACATTGTATCAGCCGGATGTTGATTTAAAACGTCTCGTGGGAGGGTTCATACGTGAACAAGTTAGGCCGCATTTGGAGAGCGGAAAAGGGAAGGTGAATGAATTGCTAAAAGTAGCGAATCAAGAGGACGATAAAGAGTTGAAAAAATTCTACCGAGTTCGTTTGCAAAAACTCGAAGCTTGGATGAGCCGCGGTCGCATTGTTTTGCCGTTATTACAAAAATTGCTAGGCGAGTAATATGCAGGAAAAACATTGGTACTGTGTGAAAACACAAACGAAGCGAGAACGTTTGGCTGCGGAGCATTTGCGGGAAGTAGAAGGTGTAGAAGTGCTGTGTCCGTTATTGCGTTATCAAAAAGCTACGCGAAGAGGCAAAATTTGGTGGAAAGAAGCACTTTTCCCAGGATACATTTTGGCACAATTTGCGCTGTTAGAAAATGAGCGAGCTGTGATCAATTGCCATGGTGTGCGCGGCTTGGTGAAGTTTGGTGGAATTGTCCCTCCTATTTCTGATTGGTTTATTCAAGAACTGAAGCAGACGTGGGAAAAATATTCTGATAACGAGGTCATCACTGTGCAGCCACAATTGGTGAAGGGCGACGAGGTTGAATTAGCTTTTGGTCCATTTCGCGGCATGAAAGGTCAGATTGTGACAGTTCTTACAGGTAGTGAACGAGTGAAAATACTATTAGAATTTTTGGGCAATCAGCAGGAGATTGACGTTGATTTGTTTTCCATACTGCTGCCGCGTCGGCCATTACCCGGAGGCGTATAATAAATTTCGGGCGGGTTTTTGTGTTCCTGAAGTCTTTCAACACATCACTTTGCTGTTGCATGAATCATCGGCAAGAGCGTAACATAATCACATGAACCTAATCGCTTTTTGGATTTCATTTGGCATCGGCACTTTGATCTCGCTGGCGGTATGTTTTCGTTTTTCTCGGAGTGGATCTCATCCACGTTTTCGTCCAGCGCTAGGAGTCGTAGCCATTGTTTTTGTCGTTTTATTAGGCGGCGTGGCTCTCATTTCAGCTCTCATCGCTAATGCCGTCGGGAATAAGGTGCCGCCTGTGCGATTGAATGAATCCACCAATTCTGCCCCGATCCCTGATAAAATCGCTCCGTAATTTTCGTGTGCAGATTTCCTGCTTTACAACTCTTTTGTTTCACCACTATTTAGCAGTGCAATGAGCAGCAATATTCATACAGAATTTCATCGGTTTCTCTCGCGCAATGACAAGGAGAGCATTCTGCAACAACGTGGCATCGTCGTCTGGCTTTGCGGCCTATCAGGTTCGGGTAAATCGACCATCGCGAATGCCGCGGAGCGCGTGCTTTTTCAACAAGGTCGTTTTTCTACGATTCTCGATGGTGATAATATCCGTGCGGGCCTTAATGCAAATCTTAGTTTTAGCGACGATGATCGTCTGGAAAATATTCGCAGAATTGCCGAAGTCGCAAAACTTTTCGCACAGCAAGGAATCATCGTCTTTGTCTCGGCTATCACTCCTCGCGGTGAATTGCGAGATGTTGCGCGGGGCATCCTTGGCGATGATTTTTTTGAAGTTTATGTTAAAGCTAGCTTCGCGGCCTGTGAGCAGCGTGATGTAAAGGGGCTTTACGCGAAAGCCGCACGCGGGGAAGTGGCAAATTTTACGGGCAAAGACAGTTCATTTGAAGAGCCACAGCAATCCGATCTCGTTCTTGATACGGAAAATGACGCGCTCGAGGAATCTGTGGATCAGTTGCTCATGGCCATTGGTGGTAAAATTCGTCCACAAGAAGAATGAACCCACTTAATCATTAGTAAGTTGTGTAATTAACTTATTATTTTCTTGACGGGTTAGTTTTTTTGACTTATTTTTCGCACTCGCCGCGACAAAATCGCCTATTCTCATGCCTAATTATCACCTCAGTAACCTCGATCAGCTCGAAGCGGAAGCCATTTTTGTGCTCCGCGAAACGGCCGCCCAATTTGAAAATCCAGCCTTGCTCTTTTCCGGCGGAAAAGACTCCATCGTTATGGCTTGGCTCGCTCGTAAGGCTTTTTGGCCTTCAAAAATGCCTTTTCCGTTGGTGCATGTGGACACGGGTCACAATTTCGTGGAAACCATGGTTTATCGCGATGAATTTGTTGAAAAAGTTGGGGCCCGTCTGGTCGTCGGACTGGTTCAAGATTCGATCGATAGTGGTCGTGTCGTTGAAGAAAAAGGGCCCAATGCGTCGCGTAATAAGCTTCAAACAGTCACCCTGCTCGACACCATTGAAAAGCACCAATACGATTGTTGTCTTGGTGGGGGGCGTCGTGATGAAGAAAAGGCACGTGCTAAAGAACGGTTTTTCTCGCATCGCGATGACTTCGGTCAGTGGGATCCGAAAAATCAACGTCCTGAGCTGTGGAATCTTTTCAATGGTCGGAAAAATCCTGGGGAACATTTCCGTGTATTTCCCTTGTCGAATTTCACCGAAATGGACATCTGGATGTACATTCAGCGCGAAGAGATTCCTTTGCCTTCTATTTATTTTTCTCACGAAAGAGAAGTCTTTGAACGCAATGGTCAATTGCTCGCAGTGACAGACTTCTTAAAACCGCAAGCCCATGAAACAGTAGAAAAACGCATCGTTCGTTTTCGCACGATTGGTGATGCAACTTGCACGGGTGCCGTAGAATCTCACGCGGCAAATCTTGATGATGTGATTGCGGAAGTCGCCGCGGCACGCCAAACAGAACGTGGCACTAGAGCCGATGACAAACGTTCTGAAACCGCCATGGAAGACCGGAAGAAAGAAGGATACTTCTAATATTCACCGCGACAAATTTTTACCTCTAACGAATTTTTACTATTATGGATCTCCTACGTTTTTCTACTGCTGGCTCTGTTGACGACGGCAAATCAACTCTCATCGGTCGCTTGCTCTATGATTCCAAATCGATCTTCGAGGACCAACTCGAAGCCATGGAAGAATCATCTCGCAAACGCGGTGATGAAAATATGAATTTAGCGCTGCTGACCGACGGTCTAAAAGCCGAGCGTGAGCAAGGTATCACCATCGATGTGGCCTATCGCTATTTTGCGACGCCGAAGCGCAAATTTATCATCGCTGATACTCCGGGTCACATTCAATACACTCGCAACATGGTGACGGGTTCTTCTACTTCGAATCTGTCCATTATCTTGATCGATGCTCGTAAAGGCGTGATTGAGCAAACCAAACGACACAGCTTCATCGCCAATTTATTGCGCATTCAGCATCTTGTCGTGGCGGTAAACAAAATGGACCTCGTGGATTTTAGTGAAGCAGTTTATGATCAAATTGTTCAAGACTATCAATCGTTAGCATCACGTCTCGGCAATATAGTGGACATTACCTTCATTCCGATCTCAGCACTCAATGGAGACAATGTTGTTGATAAATCTATCAACATGCCGTGGTACCAAGGCCCCGCGTTGCTGTATCATTTGGAAAATGTTTACATCGGCGGTGAAGAAAATCATGTGGATGCTCGTTTCCCTGTGCAATGGGTGATCCGCCCGATGAGCGATGAATGGCATGACTTCCGCGGCTACGCTGGCCGTGTGGCTGGTGGCGTATTTAAACCTGGTGATAAAGTGACGATCCTACCTTCTGGATTTTCCACACGAGTGAAAGCCATCCATTCACCCGACGGTGAGAAAGAAGAAGCCTTCGCTCCACAATCTGTTTGCATTACCCTTGATGATGAAATTGATATTTCACGTGGAGATATGATTGTGAAAGATAATAACCCGCCGCAAGTTGATCAAGACATTGAAGCGATGATCTGTTGGTTCTCTTCCAAGCCAATGCCTCACAAAGCAAAATTGGTATTGCGCCATACCACGCGTGAAACCAAAGCTGTGGTGCAGGAGATCAAATATCATGTCGATATCAACACTCTTCATAAAGTAGAAGGACTGGAAACATTTGCCATGAATGATATTGGCCGCATCACCTTGCGCACTGCTACGCCATTGATCTTCGATAGTTACAGCCGCAATCGTCAAACGGGAAGTTTTATCCTGATTGATCCAGGCACTAACGAAACTGTCGGCGCGGGCATGATTGTCTGATCAGGCCGTAGTTGCCACCGCGCGATTTCATGCTATGTTGTGTTTCTTCCAAAAATATACCTTATGTCAGTTAGCCTCCATCCTTATTTCAAAGCTCACGCGGGAAAGCGTGATGCTTGCCATGCTCTCTTGCCTACATTTGTGAGCGCTACCAATCCTGATCAAGATTGCCTTTATTATGAGTTCACGACGCACGAAGATGAATTTTTTTGTCGCGAAGCCTATATCACTGGTGCTGCCGCCTTGGCCCATCTAACAACTGTTGGTCCATTGTTAGAAGAGATGCTGAAACATGCCGATATCACACGTCTTGAAATTCATGGTCCAGCGGCTGACCTAGAAATTATGAAACCAGTCCTTGCAGGATTGACTCCAACATGGTTTGAGACAGCTTGCGGGATCACGCGATAATTCATGCTTTCTCGATTGTAATCCATAAGGTTTTGTCTGATAGCAAATGGCTTGTCTTTTGCGCAGATGCTTGTTAGTCATCGTTTGTGGAGGAAATTAATGCAGCTCGTGAAATAGCCAGTCGTCTGGTTGATGCAGGGCATGTAGCGTTGTTTGCGGGTGGCTGTGTGCGAGATTTCTTGATGGGGCGTACTCCGAAAGATTACGATATCGCCACCTCGGCCACGCCGCAACAGGTGTTGGCGATATTTCCGAAAAGTAATGAAGTAGGAGCTCATTTTGGTGTGGTGATCGTCAAAAATCACGGCCATCACATTGAGGTGGCAACGTTTCGGACAGATGGTTCGTACAGCGATAGTCGTCGTCCAGATCATGTGATTTTCTCCACGGCGGAAGATGATGCGCAACGTCGTGATTTTACCATGAACGGATTATTCCAAGATCCGTTTACAGATAAAGTGATCGACTACGTTGGTGGATCTATTGATCTCCATGCTGGAATACTGCGTGCAATTGGTGATCCTCATTTGCGTTTTTCAGAAGATGCTCTGCGCTTGCTGAGAGCCATTCGATTTGCAACGTGTTTGCAATTTACCATCGAAGAAAATACGTGGCAGGCCATCATGACACATGCAGCATTGTTAGCCAATATTTCACCAGAGAGAATTCGCGATGAGTTGGCGAAAATGTTAGTGTCGCCGCATCGGGCACGGGCATTTCAGTTTTTGGTTGATTCGACACTGATAAATTATTTTTGGCCTGAAGTTATCGCGTTGATGGGATGCGAACAGCCGCCCGAGTGGCATCCTGAGGGTGATGTTTTCATTCATACGAAAATTATGTTAGAGATGCTTGGCGACAATGTTTCGTTAGAGCTAGCACTCGCGGTGTTGCTTCACGATATTGCCAAGCCGCCCACGCGCACGATTGATGCTGATACGGGTCGCATTCGATTCAATGGTCATGATGCCTTAGGTGCTGAAATGGCGACAGAGATGCTCAAACGCCTGCGTTTTTCTAACGAAATCATCGATGCCGTAGTGCCGATGGTCGCTCGGCACATGCAGTTCATGAATGTGCAGCAAATGCGGGTGGCAAAGCTCAAACGCTTTATGTCTACTCCCACTTTTACACAAGAGTTGGAATTGCATCGCGTGGATTGTGGCTCGAGTAATGGCTTTACCGATAATTGGGAATATTTAATAGCGAAAGGTGAAGAATTCTCTCGCGAACCACTCATCCCGCCGCCACTGATCACTGGCCGAGATTTGATCGCTGCAGGAATGTCACCAGGCCCTTTGTTTCGTGAAATTCTCGATGAAATAGAAACGGAACAGTTAGAAGGTAGATTGATCACCCGTGAGCAAGCACTCTCCGTGTTTCAGGAAAAGTGGTTGCCCAAAGTTTGATCGCTGATTAGGCGAGAATTTCTTTAATGACCCGTGCAGGCTCTACGCCGCTTAGTTTGAAGTCGAGACCTTGGAATTTATAGGTGAATGCTTGATCGTTGATGCCACAAAGCTTGAGCATCGTAGCATGAAGATCGTGAACCGTAGTTTTATTGAGCGCCGCGCCGTAGCCGAGTTCATCAGTTTTTCCATGAACAACGCCACCTTTGATACCGCCGCCCGCTAACAGGGTTGTGAACGCATTGATGTGATGATCACGTCCTGATCCTTGGCCCATCGGCGTTCTGCCGAACTCGCCACCCCAGATGATGAGGGTGTCTTCTAACATACCGCGTTGGGCTAAATCACTGATTAACGCAGCGGATGCTTGATCGGTGCTGCGTGCGGCGACAGGCATATTTTTTTCAATGCCGCTGTGATGATCCCATCCACGATGGTAAAGCTGCACAAAACGAACTCCGCGCTCTACCATGCGTCGCGCTAGCAAGCAGTTGCGCGCGAAGCTTGGTTTGTTGAGGTCCGTGAGTCCATAAAGATCTAAAATGTTTTGCGGCTCCTTTGAAATTTCTGTTAGGTCGGGAACTGACGCTTGCATGCGAAATGCCATTTCGTATTGAGAGATACGCGCGGCAATTTCTTTATCGTGTCGCGTTTCCGCGAGAGTGCCGTTCATGCGCTTTATTTCATCGACAACTTGACGCTGTGACGACTGGCAAATTCCCTCTGGATTGCCAAGATAATGCACGGCGGCTCCATTGGATTGAAATTGAACGCCTTGGTATTTTCCTGGCAAAAATCCTGCCGACCACTGACGCGAGCTTACCGGTTGATTGCCTGCGCCTTCTGCAGACATCAGAACGATGTAGCCTGGCAAATTCGATGTTTCTGCACCGAGTCCGTATAGCAGCCATGATCCCATTGATGGCCGGCCTTTGACGATCGAGCCGCTATTAAAAAAGGCATGCGCGGGATCATGATTGATTTGCTCTGTCGTCATTGAATTGATGACTGCGAACTGATCAATGATTTTCCCCATGTGCGGAAACAGTTCTGATACCCAAGTGCCCGATTTTCCTTGTTGAGTAAAATTCGTGAATGGACCTCGCGCTATCAGCTTAGCTCCTTGCAATTGTGCCAACTGCTGGCCTTTCGTGAACGATTCAGGAAATGGCTGGCCGTTGAGTTTTTTCAATTCTGGTTTGTAGTCAAAAGATTCAAACTGTGATGGGCCGCCAGCCATACACAGGTGAATGATTCGTTTTGCTTTGGGCGCAAATGGCAACATTCCGTCATAAAGACCGGTCCAAGGTGCTTGTTCAGCTTGGGCCTGTTGCATCAGTGAAGCCAAAGCGATTCCGCCGAGTCCAGCGAAGGATTGATCGAGAAATGAGCGACGATTGATGGAGAGTGAATGATTCATCGGGTAAATAGGTTAGTATCGAGTGATGGTTTCGTGAAGATTGAGAATGACGCGGCACGATTGTGCAAGCGCTGCCAGTTCAGGAGTGAATTTCGTAGATTTGTTTTCACCTGATTGAAATAGGGCAAGCTGTTTTTGATAGAACTTTGTTAGCCCTTCGAGTTCAGAAGCTGAAGGTTCTCTTGTAAGCGCGAGTATAAATGCTTGTTTGATCGAATCAGAAGGTGTCGCGGTCTCTACTCGTTTGGCGAGTGATTCATAGGCTTCCACAAAAACGGGATCATTGAGTAAAGTAAGTGCCTGCTGCGGAGTGTTCGCTTGTAGTCGATCCGCTGCGCATTCCTCTCGCGAAGGTGCATCAAAATTGGCTAACTCAGGATGCAAAAATGTGCGTTGCCAGTGTGTGTATAATCCACGGCGGTAGCGTCCATGACCAGGATCCGTGATGTAGTCGCGATCAGGAAATTGTATCGCAGTATAATATCCAGGTGGTTGATACGGTTTGGCAGGAAGCCCTCCCACATAATCTGTATCCAACAATCCAGCAATGGTGAGTGCGTTGTCTCTGATGAATTCTGCATCCAACCGACGACCAGTCTGTTGAGCGAGCAGACGATTGAGTGGATCAATTTCATCCAAGTCTTTGCGTGTGGCAGCGGCTTGTTGATAGGTGCGACTAGTAACGATCAAGCGCACCATGTGTTTTGTATCCCATCCTGAATCACGGAATTCAGAGGCAAGCCAATCTAACAATTCTTGGTGTGAGGGAGCTTCGCCTTGCCCGCCGAGGTCATCCAAAACATTGGAAATTCCTTTACCAAAAAATTGTTTCCATAGTCGATTGACGTAGTGACGTGCCGTAAGTGGGTTTTCTTTTGCAGTGATCCAATTGGCGAGATCGAGACGAGTGAGATCACGATTTTTTGGCACAGAATCAGTGGGTAAAAATGAAAGTATTGCTGGTTTGACAATTTCTCCGGATTCATCTTGCCAATTTCCACGTGGTAAAATGCGCGTGACCAATTTTTCTTTTTCAGGCACAGCGATTGTCGTTAGTGTTCGTGACCAGCCAGCTAACGAAGAGCGGATTTCTGTTAGAATAACTTTGCACGAGGGCGAAAGCTTTGCTTCAGGGGTATTGCAAAGATGATAATCGGCGGATGATGATTCTAGGTTAGCGAGAAAATGCGATGTAAACGCTGGCTGTCCTGGTATGGGATTGAGTATGGGGGAAACCGCAATACGAATGCGACCAATATCGTTAGACTTAATGCGCGCTATCAATCTAGCTCCTTCGGGAAGTGTCATCGGTGTGGGTAAACACAGCACAGCTGTTTGTATTCGCTGCGTTAATTCCAGTGGATACTCTAGCCGAGCAGGAGCACTCATCCAAGTGGCACCGAAGCTAACAGTTTTCGGGAAACCATTGGTATAATCATCGGGACGACTCAAATCAGCTTGTGTATAGGCAGCCTTGATGGGGGTGATTTTTCCGGTGCTATCGACAATTTCCATGCTAGGTGTCATGGTAAAATGCCCACCAGCTGAACGGCCAATTTGATTTTTATTGGTCGCGTCAGGCATAGCCTCGATGCGCACACTGCCAAAAGATGAAGCAGGAGAAGTTAGTTCGAGAGTGATTTCCTCGTCCTTGATCACTGGCCCGCTAAGCAATACGGAGCCATCAGTCTGAATGGCAGCAGGTGTCGTCTTGTTAGCTTTGGCAGCACTTATAGGCAATACTTCCCAGCCATCAGGATGAGCGGCGGCAAATGGTTTGATGTTGGTAATCCATGCTTGTAATGTCTCCTTTGGAACTGGATTTTTGTTTAATTCTTGATCCATCGAAACTTGCAGTTTCGCGATACGATTAAGCAATGATGCTGATTGGGAAATGAACTCTGGGGGAAAGGGGTAATCGTTCTCGAAGCCTTTTAAGTCGGGATTTGGTGTGTACTGATAATCGGAATAAACGCCCCATTGCTTGACATCATTAAAAAAGGCGGCAAGTGAGTAAAAATCTTTCGCTTTGATAGGGTCGTATTTGTGATCGTGACATTCGGCGCAACCAGTGGTTTGTCCCAGAAATGCAATGCCCACTGCTTTGACACGATCAGCGGCTGATTTTGCCAAATACTCTTTTGGCTGTGCTCCACCTTCACGGGTCATCAAATTGAGTCGATTGAATGCCGATGCAATCCGTTGTTCATCGGTAGGGTTCGGTAATAGGTCGCCGGCCAATTGTTCACGAGTGAACTGATCGAATGGTTTGTTTTTGTTAAAACTGTTGATCACGTAATCGCGATAGGAAAAAACGTTGGCATTCTGGTCGCCGTGAAAACCGACCGTGTCAGCGTAGCGTACTACATCGAGCCATGGCACGGCCATACGTTCGCCATAACGTGGTGAGGCAAGTAGTGCTTCGACTTTTTCGCTGTAATGCTCAGGTGATGCCGTAAATGCGGCGACGTCGGCTGGTGACGGAGGCAGACCTGTTAGGTCAAGACTGAGACGTCGCAGTAGATCATGAGGCTTTGCTTGTTGCGTCGGCGAGATGCCTTTTTTCTCTAACGGCTCAAGAATGAATGAGTCAATCGGATTGTTTACCTTGCCTTTGACAACAGGGATCTCGGGGCGTTTGATCGGAGTGTAAGACCAGTGAGGTTCGTAAGTAGCGCCTTCCACGATCCATTGTTCTAACAAGGCACGCTCCTCCGGTTTGATCGTTTTGTGACTTTTCGGCGGGGGCATCACTTCATCCGGATCTTTTGAATCAATGTGCTTGAGCATTTTACTCTCAGCAGGTTTACCAGCAACGATAGCAAATCCTTGGCTTTCAGTGAGCGGGGCCAGTGCGCTTTCTGCGAGATCAAGACGCAGACCCGCTTCACGATGCTTCGCATCTGGTCCATGGCAGGCGATGCATTTGTCGCTAAGGATCGGTCGAATATCGCGATTGAATCGCACCTGAGCTGACGCGGGGCCAGTTAGTGATGCTATTGCGATAAAAGAAAGTGTGCGGGAGAATCTCATATTTGTTACAGTGTAACTACGTTGCGGAAGTGCGCAAGTTTTCATGGAAAGGAAATCAGAAATTCATCATTTTTTCAGAAGAAATCTTGTGCAATCATACATGGTAATTTATGGAAAAGCTTGCGATGATAAAATTTCTATTACTTGAGCAAATTCGAACGGAACTGCGTGCGCAGTTAGTTCGCTTATCAATGGCTGCATTGGATGCTCATGCCGCTGCCACTGACGCAGGTAGCAAAGCTGAGAGCAAGTATGATACCCGCAATTTGGAATCCTCTTATCTGGCTACGGGGCAGGCGCGACAAGTAGATGAACTTGCAGAGAGTGTGCGGATTTTTGATGCGCTGGAGTTATCGGATTTTGCCCCTGATGCTCTGATTGATGTTGGAGCTTTGGTGGGGGCATCCGTCGCCGGAAGTTCTCTCTATTTTTTGATGGTTCCTAAATCTGGAGGACTAGAGATTCACTTTGAAAATAATGAAATCACGTTGCTATCACCCGAAAGCAATTTGTATCAAAAATTGTTAGGGAGAAAAAAAGGCGATAGAATCGATTCTCCATCCATGCAGGTAGTGATGGTCTGTTAAGTTAGAGTAATGTCGAAAGATTACACCTGTTGCAAAAATCTCCGCTGCGCTTCTTCTTCTGGATTATGCGGTTTGTCTCGATTTTCTGGCTTTGTATCGGCGAGGAGTTCGTCGCGGAATTTTGCGACGATGGCTTCCACTGGCCACGAGCTAGCTTCGCCAAAGGCGCAGATGGTGCGGCCGTCGATTTGGTAGGCGACACTTTCGAGTGTGGTGATATCCTCGGGGCTAGCTTGCCCATCGACGAGGCGGTCGGTGATTTTTTTCATCCACATGCTGCCTTCGCGGCAAGGGGTGCACTGACCGCAGGATTCGTGGGCGTAAAAAGCATTGATGTTGTTGAGCACCCAGGAGATTTTGCGGCTGTCGTCGATGACGATGACACCACCTGAACCTGCCATGGAGCCACAGGCGGCAAGGCTATCAAAGTCCATCGGGATGTCCCAGAATGCGAGATCACGGGTGCTGCCATCTGGGTTTTTGAGTTTGTAAACTTCATCGCAGCGGAGGATTTTCGAGGAAGAACCGCCGGGGATGACTGCTTTGAATTCGCGACCGTCTTTTGGTCCGCCACAGATGTCGTAGAGCAGTTCGCGCATGGTAAGTTTGCCGACTTCTACTTCAAAGTAGCCGGGCTTTTTCACATCGCCGGAGACGCAGAGAATCCGCGTGCCGGTGTTTTTTGCCACACCGAGTTTGGCGTATTCGTCGCCACCCATTTGCACGATGTGTTTTACATGGCAGAGCGATTCTACATTGTTTACAATGGTCGGACACATATAGAGTCCGAGTGCCGCTGGGAAATAAGGTGGCTTGATGCGAGGGTAGGGGCGCTTGCCCTCTAACGATTCAATTAATCCTGTTTCCTCACCACAAATGTAAGCACCAGCTCCGCGATGCACGTAGATTTCTACGTCGAACCCACTGCCTAACACATTTTTGCCAACGAAATTTTTGCTGCGTGCTTCTTCGATCGCTTGCTCTACAATTTCAGCGGCGGCTGGGAATTCCTCGCGGATATAAATGTATGCCACATGAGCGCCAACGGCAAACGCCGAGATGACCATGCCTTCGATCAATTGATGTGGGTCTTGGTGAAGAATGTATCGATCTTTGAAAGTTCCGGGTTCTGATTCATCACCATTGCAGATCAGATAGACTGGTTTGGTATTGTTCGGTGGGATAAATGTCCACTTCATTCCCGTAGGGAAACCCGCACCCCCACGACCGCGAAGGCCTGACTTTTTTACTTCCTCGGTGATATCTTTCGGCGCCATAGTGATGGCTTTTTTTAACTGCTCGTAGCCGCCATTCCGCAGGTAGCAGTCGATCGATGGATCATAATCCGCGCGATCCACATTTTTAAAAATGAGGCGATACTCGCGAGCGTGTGGTTCTTTTCCAGGAAGGTAGGTGATCATGATGTTCTAAATTTATGAGGTGGTAAATGCGTTGACTCGTTAGATGAGTGTGGGGATGGAAATTACTTTCACTCCGTAAGGCGTGAAGCGATCGAAATCAGAAATATTACGGGTAGCAATTGGTTGTTGGGAACAGAATGCCGCTGCAGCGATCATGCAGTCGGCATGAGATCCGCGCTTACGACCAGTTTTATGAAAAAGACGTGAGGCAAATTCTGCCTGATCCTCGGAGAACGGGTGGATCCCTCCACGCAGGATGGCATGGACGGCATCCTTTTGCTCCTTGGTGTGAGGGCCATTGCAAAATTCCGACCAAGTGACGGCTGATGCCGCGAGTGGAATATTGCTTTTCAGCCACCCGTGCACCATTGCCACTTGAGCGGAATGGCTAGTGACAAGATCGATCAAAATATTTGTATCCAAATGAATCACGACTCCCACCAGTATTTGCGTTCTTCTCGTTCTGCACTGACCTCAGTGCGAAACTTCTCAGCTTCTTCGGCAACCAGACCACCGCCTTGTTGCAGCCATTCTAAAGCCTGCAAGGGGTCGATTTGCTGGTTTTCTACATCAGATTTTTCTTTGAATTGACGCACGGCACGGCGAATCACTTCAGCCTTCGAAATTCCCCATTTTTCACTCAATTCCTTCAGCGCTTGGATTGTCCAAGCGTCTAAAGCCATACTCGTTCTTTTTAATGCGTAACTCATGTGGTAATAGTGTGGTAACGGGGTGAAATAGCAAGAAAAATAATCAGGAATACTTTTTCAGTAATGCCTCTGCCTGCTCTGGTATGACACCTTCGTAAAAATCATCGTTCACCATGCAGACCGGAGCAGAACCGCAGGAAGCGAGGCATTCCGCGAATTCGACAGAAAAATTTCCGCAAGGAGAAACGCTAACGGGGTGGTGATGAGAGTCTGCGTGTGAGCGATCGATTCCTGAGAGCTCACAGAGTTTTTCCATCAATTCGTATGAACCACCCATCGCGCAGGAAAGGGTGCGACAGACACGGATGTGGAATTTTCCTGGAGCAGATTGACGAAATCCTGGGTAGAATGTTACCACTTCTAAGACTTTGATCGGTTCAATTCCAATTGTTGCAGCGACCCAATCGATCGCCGCAGCCGAGATGAAACCGTGGTGGTGCTGGATGTAGTGCAGCAAAGGCAACACGGCGGAACGTTTCTGTTGATCGGGAAACTGTGCGAGACGTTTTGTGGCTTCTGCTTCCAGTGCGGGTGTGATGGCAAAAGGCGCAAAATTTTTCGTGCCTGGTGTTTCTTCAGAGGCGATGTTTTGGTCTAGAGAGGACATGGGATAAATAGAAAAAGTGAGAGGTTAACGGTCGCATTCGCCCATCACGAAATCTAACGATCCGAGAATTGCGGGAATATCGGACACCATGTGGCCGGGAAGGAGGTTGGAAACGATGGCAAGGTTGCAGAAGGAGGGGCTACGAATTTTTAGGCGATTTGGCACGCCTCCACCTTTTGAGTGAATATAAAATCCAAGTTCACCTTTCGGGTTTTCATGACCGAAATAGACTTCGCCTTCAGGCGCATTAATTCCTTGTGTCGAGACGATGAAGTGGTGAATCAATTCCTCCATCGACATCAGCACGCGTTCTTTATCAGGCAACATCGATTTGGTATCGGCAAGATTGATCGGTCCCTCGGGCATGGTGTCGAGAACTTGACGGCAAATTTTGATCGACTGGCGCATTTCTTCCATGCGGATTTGATAACGAGCGTAGCAGTCGCCTTCTTCAGTAATGGGAATATCGAAATCGTATTTTTCGTAGCCGAGATAAGGATTGTCTTTGCGTAAATCACGCGTCACACCAGAAGCGCGTAAATTCGGTCCAGTCATGCCCCAAGAAATGGCTTCTTCTTTTGAAATAACTCCCACATCTGCCATGCGATCGATGAAGATTTTATTGCGATCTAGCAATTTAGCGATTTCGGCAATGGCGATGGTGCATTCATCAAGAAAAGTGCGCACAGCTTGATCGAATCCAGGCGGCATATCACGCATTTGACCGCCCACACGAGTGTAAGAAGTCGTGAATCGCGCTCCTGTGAGCTGTTCGCAGAGATTGTAAACTTTTTCGCGTTCGGTGAATGTATAAAGGAAAACCGTCATCGCTCCGACGTCCATGGCGCATACACCCACACCGAGCATGTGAGCGGAAATACGCGCCAATTCACAGCATAGCACTCGTAATGCCTGACCGCGTGGTGGTAGCTCCCACCCCATGAGTTTTTCTACAGCACAAGCATAGGCAACGTTGTTAGCCAAAGGAGCAAGGTAGTCCAATCGGTCGGTGTAGGGGACGAACTGATTGTAATGCATGTTTTCCGCGATTTTTTCATCACCACGATGAAGGAAACCCACATCCGGATCGGCGGTAATAATGGTCTCGCCATCGAGCTCTAAAATCAAGCGCAGCACACCGTGTGTTGCTGGGTGAGAAGGCCCCATATTCAATGTCATGCGCTCCCCGTGGAGATCAGAGGTCTCAGCATTGTAGTCATCGTGACCACGTGCCGTTTTTGCGAGAGTATCGGGTGCTTCGTATTCTGTTTTCATGAAAAATGGATTCGTAGTGAAGAAATTAATGCGGTGTTAAAAATTGTCGTTTTCATTAGCATACATGCCGAGGTAGCCGGGTTTGTAAAGTCGGAGATTGAGAACTGGTGCCATTAATTCAAAGTGTTTGTCACAGGCATAGATGCGGCAGTCCGCAACTTGGCCTATTGTGGCAATCAGCACATCATTCCACGGCGCTTGAATGCCCTGCGCTCGCAATTTAGCGAAATTTGTTGCCGCTTTACGCCACAATGTTTGTTCATTGCGGCAGTAGGGGAGCACGTTGCACCAAGCTTGCAGTCGATCACGTTCATGCGGACGCGCTCCTCCGAGGAATTCCATTTCCACAGGCCCACACAAGGTGGCCTCATAGGCATCAAGTAGCGCCTGCAATGCAAGTTTTACATCGTCGCGTCCATCGCGGCGATGCATCTCAATCCAGGCGCTAGTATCTACAATTACCATGGTTACCGGTCTAGTGCTTCTATTTCATCATTGGTCAGGGGATAGTCACCAAATTCTCCCTCACGCAACATGTGGCCGAATTTCTTCGCCATTTCTCGTTTCACAAATTCACTCGCCGCTTTGACGACTGCAGGCCCTTTTTTGCGCTCGCCAGTTAATTTCATGGCGTCACTTAATAAGCTGTCATCTATGTCGATAGTTATTTTCATGAGTGAAAAATAGTACGTTTAATGATTTTTGTCAAGAAAAATAGTGAAATGAGTGATTTTATCTAACGTTTTTTAATAGATTGAATAGTGGTTGTTGCCATACACCAAAGACTAAGATGGCGACAGTAAGAAAGGTGAGTGCGAAGGAAAAGATCGACGAGGTATCAAACGGAATGGGAGATTTGTGGTTCGGAGTGTTCCACCAGATCGCGCGGAGAATTTTGAAATAGTAGTAAAATCCAGCAGAGGCGGCGATGGCAGCAATGATCACTGGGATCCACTGATGCGAAGCTAAAGCTGCCTGAAAGACGAAGAATTTCCCAACGAATCCTACAGTAAGAGGGACGCCTGCCAACGAGGCCATGATGATGGTGGCAGCGACGGCGAGGATCGGATTACGCTTGGAAAGACCATCGAGCGCGTCAATGTTGTCCGAGCCACTTTGCACACGAATGATATTGAGAATAAAGAATGCGGCCATGGTCATGATCAAATAGCTGGCAAGATAAAATGCCGCAATTTTGGCAGAGGATAAACCATCTGCCCCATCACGATTTGCTGCGATGGCGAGCAGGATGAATCCAGCATTCGCGATCGATGAATAGGCGAGCAGGCGTTTGAAATTGTTTTGTGGAATCGCTCCGAAGTTGCCGATGATCAATGTCGCGCAGGCGAGAATAACCAAGACCGATGAGATTTTTCCTGCATAGGGACTGTGAGAAAACGGCGCGAGAAAAGTGATCAAAGCCATGAATCCGGCAGCTTTTGAACCTACCGAGAGAAACGCTGTCGTCGGTGTGGGCGCTCCTTGATAGACATCAGGAATCCAAAAATGCATCGGAGCTGCTCCGATTTTGAAACCTAGAGCAATAATGACTAATGCGACACCAAATAGCAATGGCGTGCCAGGTGTCCCTTCGAAATTAGCAGCGAGGGTGATTTGTGCGAAATCGAGCGTGCCAGTGGCCCCGTAAATCCAAGCGATGCCATACACCAAAAATCCCGTAGAAAGAGCCCCGAGAATGAGGTATTTCACGCCCGCTTCAAGTGAGCCGACGTTGCGTTTCATATAAGCCACCAAAATGTAAAAAGTAACGGTCAGCAATTCTAAGGAAACGAATAAGAATGCCAAATTTTTGGCGGATGCCATCCACATCATTGCTGAAGTGGCAATCACGATGAGTGAATAATATTCTCCCGTGCCCTCTTCTTTGCCGTGATCGCCGGAAAATTTGGAAAGCACCGAGCGGTAATCGATGGCGAGAATCAATACGAATATTGCTGAAACCAGAGCGATGATTTTGTAAAAACGAGCGGTGGCATCGTATTTGTAAAGATTCCACAAGGCATAATTGGCCCACTCTTTGCCCTCGGCGGCATCATCGGGGCCGATGGCGCGCAGTGTCAGCGCAAGGACACCAATTAGTCCGACAATGGCGACAAGACCAACCCAAGTTTTACTTTTGCTTGGAATAAATGCTTCGGCCACGAGGAGGAATATTCCAAGTGTAACCGTCAGGGCTTCGAGATAATAGGCGGGCATGATAGGAAAATGTTAGTTATTTCAAAAGTTGCACAAGAATATTAGGATAGATGCCCACGATCAAAAGTGCGGCGGCTAGGAGTAGTGCGGGGAGTTTATCCATAAGAGGAATATCAGTGGCGTTGACTGTCATGCTGACAGTAGGTCCTTGAAATATTTTGCGGAAGGCTCGTAACACATAAACCGCGCTAAGCACCACGCCCCAAAGTGATAGAATCGTAGTGATTTGCACGGGCGTGAGAGGGTCGGCAGCATTGCGTCCTTCAAAGCTAGAGAGAAATACCATGATTTCTCCGGAGAAATTCGCCAGACCAGGCAGTCCGAGTGATGCCATGCCACCTAGGCCAAAAAGAAATGCTAAGGTCGGTGCTGGTTTTGCCAAACCACCGAGATCGGCGAAATCGAGGCTCCCAGTGCAACGTTCGATCCGGTCCGCCAATCCAAAAAGCAGGGCGATCGAAATACCATGCGCGAACATCAATACCGAGGCGGCTGGAATCGCGTAAGTGTTCACTTTTCCGGCAGCGTTCGATGCGATCAATGCGGCTATTGCAAGGAAAATATAGCCCATGTGCATCACTGAGGAATTGCCGAGCATGGCATCGAGACGTTTTTGATTGATCGTCACAAACCCAACCCAAAGGATATTACCTAACAACAGAACCAACAACGGGGTAAGCCATGCATTCATTCCTATTGGCAACAATGGCACGGCGAGTTGCAACAATCCATAGAGGCCAAATTTTTTCAATACCCCCGCGTGAAGCATCGCAGTTGGGGCAGGAGCACTGGCGTATGCAGGTGCGGCCCATGAATGAAATGGGAACAGCGAAACTAGCGTGCCGAAGCCAATGATCAGCAATGCAGCGATGGGCTTTTGCGCAGCAGGGTCGATTTGACGAGTTCCGTCTAACATCGCGATCATGTTGTATGTTCCTGATTCTTTGGCGAGCCACACCAAGCCGGCTAACAAAATGAGCGAGCCAACACCGAGATAGATGGTGATTTTCCAAGCAATTTCCTTACGACTGCCGCGCCCTAACAAGCCAATCATCAAAAAGGTAGGGATCAATGCCAATTCGTGAAATGCATAGAAGAAATACAAGTTCGTCGAAATAAATGCTCCGATCGCTCCCGCGGCGATGAATAAACTCGATGAGTAATATAGTTTTTCACGACCCTCTGGTGCTTTGCCTGTAAATACTGCCGCTGCCGTGACAATCACTGATAGTGCAACCATAATGGCCGAGGTTCCATTGAGGAAACCGAATGCGAGATCAATCGATGGCGTGATCAGCACAGACAATGAAGAGGCCCAGCACTCGCACTGCCAAGTAAACGCGGCATACAGACCGATGAGCAATGTCGTCATCGCCGCAATGCGCGCCGTGAGTCTAGCGGGTGCACCAAAAATAATGGCTACCGCGGCGAGAAATGGAATCAGGAAAATGATGGATAACATGGTGAAATGGATTAGTTGTCGGAACAAGTTCGAATCAAAAGACAATCAGGTAAATGATGATCAGTACGCCGAGAGACAGAAATGCGGCGTATGTTTGTAAGTTGCCAGATTGCATGCGGCGGATTAATAGACCAATGCCCTGGGCACCGCGTGAGATCCCTCCGACGAAGAGACCGTTGATGAAAAGTTCATCAAAGAAATGAACAATCGCCGCGAAGGCATCTTGGAAATACTTGACGATAAAATTGTCGTAAAAGCCATCAACGTAAAAGCGATTGCGGAATAGCGGAAGTGACAACGGATCTTTTGTTTTGCCGCTGTATAAAATAAAGCCAGCCGCAAGCCCGAATACTAATGTTCCGATGGAAACGAGGAGCACAATCGATGGATGCTCGTGATGTTCTGGGCGAATCGCGGAGAGAGTATGAGCGATGTCTAATCCACCAATTTTCGTAGCAGAAAGAATCGCCATCCCCGCTAAGAGCACAAGTGGAAGATACATCAGCGGTCCTACTTCATGAGCGTGATCTGCATTATCGCTCTTGGTTTTTCCGAGGAATGCCACCACGAACAAACGGGTCATGTAAAATGTCGTGAGAAACGCCACAAATACCGCGATACAAAATAGTGCTTTGTTGTGGTGATAGGCAGCAGATAAAATTTCTTCTTTGGACCAGAAACCAGAGGTGACAAATGGCACGGCGATCAATGCCGCATAACCTAACAAGAATGTCATTCCGGTAATTGGCATTTTTTTCAACAAGCCGCCCATTTTCCAAATGTCTTGTTCATGATGGCATGCATAAATTACAGCTCCAGAACCGAGGAATAACAGTGCTTTAAACCATGCGTGAGTGAACAAGTGGAACATGCCAGCTTCTCCAGAACTGAGTCCGACAGCCATGACCATATAACCGAGTTGCGATAGCGTGGAATAAGCGAGGATGCGTTTGATGTCGTCTTGTTGCGTGGCCATTAACGCGGCAACAAGTGACGTGATCCCTCCAACCCAAGAGATGATTGTTCCTGCATTGTTTTCAAATATGTGGCTCTCTGGAAACGAGAATTGCACGCGGAACAGCATATACACACCAGCCGCGACCATCGTTGCGGCGTGAATTAGTGCCGATACGGGAGTCGGGCCTTCCATGGCATCTGGCAGCCAAACGTGCAGTGGAAGTTGGGCGGATTTGCCAACGGCGCCGCAGAATATGCAAAGCAGTGCAGTTACCAACACGCCTGTTGCAAGTCCACTAGGCAATGCCATCTCTGCAAAAGTAAATGTGCCAGTGATATTCCACAGCAACAAGATGCCGATCATAAAACCAAAGTCACCCACGCGGTTGCAAAGAAAGGCTTTTTTCGAAGCCTCTGCCGCAGAATCTTTCTGATACCAATGACCGATGAGTAGATAGGAGCTCAAACCCACCAATTCCCAGAAGATGAAGGTCATGATGAAATTGTTCGCTAACACAATTCCCGTCATCGAGAACATGAACAATGATAGCCCTGTGAAAAAACGCGCCTTCGCGGAATCATCTTTCATGTAGGCTAACGAGAAAATATGCACTAGCATACCAACTCCCGTTACCACAATCATCATGCCAGTTGATAGTTTATCAAGCGTAATGCCTATGTCTAACGAATGCTTGCCAATGCTAATCCAGTGATACGGTTCTGGAGATGCTGTCGAGCCTAACAAACTGTAGGCAATGCCAAAAGTCGCTACCGACGAGACGGTAGAGATCAATGCGGCTACCGTATGGAGCTTTTGCAATAAGAGGAAATTCAACGCGGCAACAGCCAGCGGTAACAGGAGTAAATACCAAGCGAGTGACATAGGAAATTTGTTAGATGATTGTGATTAGCCTTTCAGCGTCGTTAGTTCATCGGTGTAGATGGTTTGTCTCGTGCGATAAAGCGCCACGATGATAGCTAGGCCCACAGCGACTTCCGCTGCGGCTACGGTGACGACGAAAAATACTAACATTTGACCGTGGATGTCCGGCAAGCCATTGGCTCCTGGATAGAAGCGAGAAAAGGCAATCAATGTCAAATTGGCAGCACTGAGCATCAATTCGAGACACATAAAAACCACGATGATATTGCGGCGTAAGACCACGCCAGTAAGACCAATCGCGAATAACAGGCCAGCAACGAGTAGGTAGTGATTGAGAGAGGGCATGAAATGATTAGTTACTTTGTTTTTTAGAAAGGGTCACCACCCCGATAGTCGCGACGAGAAGTAATACGCCGAGAATTTGCAATGGTAGATTGTATTCCGTGAAAAGGCTTTGCCCGATTAAGTGAACATCGGGTAAAGAATTGGCGGAGAGGTTTTTAGCAATTTGTGTCCCTGGTGTGAAACTCGCCGCAGAGGCAGGTAAGTCTAGTGCTGGCATTGCCTTGTCGGGCGTTGTCGATATCACACCAATCAATTGAATGGTGAATGCAATAACGATGCCCAGTCCACCAAGGATTGGCGCCATCTTAGGAGTGCGTTTTTTATCGGTATTAAGATCCAGTAACATGATGATGAAAATGAACAAAACCATAATCGCACCTGCGTAAACCAAGATCTGAATGATACCAGCAAAATAAGCATTCATGCCGACAAATAGCCCTGCGAGTCCAACAAACGAGGCAACCATCGACATTGCGCTAGCAACCGGATTGCGCAACAACACAACGGCCGCTGCTCCGAAAAGCATGATGACGGTAAATAACCAAAAAATAGGTAATGGCATAAATGAGAGAGTATAAATTATTTGATTTCGTTCCACTTATTGACGAGTCCTACGCGGACGCCGCCGATTTCGTATAGTTTCTTTTTATCGTGAACCATCTCCGCGCGATTGAGGCCAGAGATCAGATAGTCTTTGCGCAAATAAATCGCCTGCTCGGGGCAGACTTCCTCACACATGCCGCAGTAGATGCAGCGAATCATATCGATTTCAAATTCTTTGGGACGTTTTTCCACCTTGGCCCATGGGTCGTCCGACGGGATTTCACCGGGGATGATTTTGATCGCCTTGGGAGGACAAATAAATTCACATAATTGGCAGGAAACGCAGCGCTCACGTCCTTGCTCGTCGGTCACGAGAGTTGGTGCGCCACGATAGTAATCAGGCATGTGATCATCCCATCGTTGTTCAGGATATTGCATGGTGATGCCTAGTCCCGAGGAGGCTAGGTCTTTTGCTCCGCGTGATTTATTTCGCAATGAAGCAACGGCATGTTTCATGGTGAGAAAGAATCCCTTGATGAGAGCACCAAAATAGATTTTTTCTCCAACAGTAAGCTTAGGGCGTGAAAGTTTGATAATGGCCATGAGATGAAGTAAGATTATTGTCCAGCAACTTTGGTTTTTGGTTCGGAAACTTTCGCGACGTAGACAATCGCGGCAGTGGTGACGATGAGTAACACAGCGCCGATGCTAAGGATGGCAGGGGTGAATTTATGTGAGCCAGAAGCGATCACCAGAGCTGCAAGGAAAACGTTGATGAGTGCTGCTTCGAAAAATATCACCCAACCGAGGCGCATCAATTGATCATAACGGAAACGTGGCACTGTCCAGCGAACGAGAATGAAGAACAGAATAAAGCCGATCACTTTTGTTAAGAAAATCGCAAGGTGAATCAGTCCGCCGATTTGGAAACTGCCGAGTGAAAGTTTTGCGATCCCTGCATCGAGACCAAATCCTGCTGACCAACCGCCGAGGAATAAAGTAATGATCAAAGCTGAACCTACGACCATGGCCGCATATTCGCCCATGAAGAACATGGCAAATTTCATCGATGAATACTCCGTGTGATAGCCTCCGACTAATTCGGTTTCGCATTCGGGAAGGTCGAAGGGCATGCGATTGGTTTCCGCAAAAATGGAAATGGTAAAGATCACAAATGAGATGAATGCAGGAATCCAAAAAAGTAATTTACTGGTTAAGGAAAGTGCTCCTTCGCCATGACCCCATAATGGCAGCAATAACCAACCGTGATCTGCTTGGTATTGTACGATTTTCGTTAGATTTAATTCGCCGAAATACATCAACACGGGGATGATGGAGAGCCCTAACGCTATTTCATAGGAGATCATTTGTGCGGTAGAGCGAACTCCACCGATGAATGGGAATTTTGAGTTGGATGACCATCCTGCTAGGGTGATGCCATAGACCGAAAGAGACGCGATAGCGAAGATGAAAAGTGGGCCAACGTTGATGTCAGCAATTACTAATCTGATCGGGTCCATACCGGGTAGTTTGATATCGCTACCAAAAGGAATGACGCACAAGGTGATCAATGCGGGGGCCACCGTTAGTGCTGGAGCCATCCAGTAAAACGCTTTGCGAACATGCGCAGGAGTGAAGTCCTCTTTGAGGAAAAGCTTTACTCCATCGGCCATTGGCTGGATCAATCCGAAAAAGGACCAGTCTTTTTTAAAGCCAAAAAGTGTTAGAGGAATGCCAACGCGGTTAGGTCCGACACGGTCCTGAATGATGGCAGAAAATCGTCGTTCGAAATACACTGCGATCGGCACCAGTGGCAGTACCACCACGAAGGTGAGCGTGATGATTTTTATAATAATTGTTACGATGAGAGCGATGTCCATGTGTAGAATATTGTTAAATTAGCGCCTTGGGAGCTTAGCCATTGATGATTCCCGCAGCCTTACTGGCGCGTTCGTTGGCAAGTAATGGAATTTGGTAATTGGTTTCAGTAATGACAACACCCTGATCCGAGATGCGTGAGAGGGTCATATTGGAGAATTCGGCAACATCTTCGCCGAGTTTTTTAAAGACGTTTTCAATCGTGGGAATCGAGAGCTTTTCCTTGCTGATTACTTGAATCAAATCGCGGAGGATTTCCCAATCGTCATGCGCTTGCCCAAGAGGCATGGTGGCCTGATTGAGGCGTTGCAAACGACCACTGAGATTGACCATCGATCCTCGCTTTTCGGTGAAAGCAGAGGAGGGGAGAACTACATTCGCAGCGCTTGCTGTGGGATTTGCAGAATGGTTGACGTGAAGATGGAAGCTAAGTTTGCTCAAATCATCAGCGGTAAATTCTGCATCGCTGATCAAGTCTTCTCCGAGAGAGATGAGAGCGCTGATTGCTCCGCTGCGCACACCCTCACGAACGGCGTTCAGTTGGCTGGAGGGGTCGGCTTGTTGCAAGATGAGCTTTGCGCCCGTTGTGTTAGGATTTTTATCAGCTGCTACGAGGAGATGATCTGCTTCACCGATGCGAGGAACGACGCTCAGTGCTGTCACGCCTAATTGCTGAGTCAATTGCTTGGCCAGATAGAGTTCTTCATTGGTCATGCGCCCAGAGGCAATCACAGCGATTTGAGTGGCAGAAAACTTTTGCAATTCTTGAGCGATTTTGGCGTATGCTTCCGACCATGTTATCGGATTGTGCGCACCATTCACACTGCGCAGTAATGGCTCAGTAAGCCGTGCGTCGCTGTCGATGTAGTGGAAATTCAAACGATGGGAGTCAGGCATCCAGCAGGAGTTTACTTCATCGTTTTGGCGAGGTGTGATGCGATGGATTTTATTCTCACGAGTCCACACGACAATATTTGTTCCCGTGCCACAATTCATATCGATGGTCTTGGTTTCTTTCAAAAACCAAACTCTCATTTGAAAGCGGAAATCGTTAGATGTGAGAGCTCCGACTGGGCAGATGTCAGCAGTATTGAGAGAATAGTTTGAATCCAATCGACGCCCCGGATGAACCGTGAGAGTGGTATGGGTGCCGCGTTGGGTAAAGCCTAACACAGGATCACCTGCCACTTCTTCCATAAATCGAATGCAACGGCTGCACATAATGCAGCGCTCGTCATCAAGGCGAATTCGTGGGCCAATATCCACATTTTTTGGTTTCTTCACCTTCAGATCGATGAAGCGCGATGCACCTTTACCGAAGCCGACAGAAAACTCCTGCAAACGACATTCACCCGCCTGATCACAGATGGGGCAGTCGAGTGGGTGATTGATTAAAAGAAATTCCATTACTCCTTGTCGGCATTTTTCCACCAATTCACCAGTGGTGCGGATGCCCATATTCTCGGCTACCGTGTTGGCACAAGCGATGACCGGACGCGGCATCCAGCCGATAGGTTCATAGCCATTTTCATCACGTGTTGGTTCTTGACCAGGCGCGGGACGCGGAGCCATGCCCATTTGCACGAGACACATCCGGCAATTGCCTGGAACAGAAAGTTTTGGATGATAGCAATAATGCGGCACTTCTACCTTCACAGCGCGGCAAGCCTCGATCATCCGAGTCCCACGGGGGAACTGATGCCAGACGCCGTCGATTTGCACGTTGACCATGCCTTTCTCGGCAGCGAGGTCTTTTGGTAACTTGATTTCCGCAGGGGCCGTGGTGGTGTCGCTCATGGCAATAGTGTAATTTACAACAGGTCAAAAGTCTGTTCGCGCGGACTATGGACGCTTAATGCGTTGCGTGCAAGAATACTTTGTGAAAAATTTCACAAGCTCTGAGAAAAAATTAATTCTCAATGAAGTGATTACCCAATTGTCCAGACTATGCCGCTGGCAGTTTGGGGATCGATGCGAGCAATCGTTTGGTGTAATCGTGCTGAGGATGATGAAAAACCGACTCGGCCTCGCCATATTCAACTATTTTTCCTTGGTACATCACGGCTATATTGTCCGCGATATAACGCACAACTCCGAGATCATGAGAGATGAAAATCATCGTGAGACCTAGGTCTGCGCGGAGTTGTTTGAGGAGATTGAGGATTTGTGATTGAATCGAAACATCCAATGCGGAAACCGGTTCATCGGCAATGATGAGCTTAGGTTCAGGAGCGAGCGCACGTGCAATCGCGATCCGCTGCCGCTGTCCACCAGAAAACTCATGGGGGTATTTTTTCATCACCGCAGGATCGAGTCCCACCGTTTCCATGAGCTTTATGATACGATCATAGGTTTCCTTGTTGCTCAAGTTAGGGTGGCGTTGATAAAGCGCTTCCGCTAAAGTGGAAAAAATTGTCATCCGCGGATTCAGCGATGCGTATGGATCTTGAAAAATCATTTGGAAATCCAGACGACGTTTGCGGATTTGACTAGTGCTAAGATGAGTTAGCGATTCACCATTGAGAACTACTGACCCAGAGGTTGCGGGAATCAGCTGCATTACAGTCCTTGAAAGTGTCGATTTTCCACAACCAGATTCACCGACAAGTCCAAGAATTTCACCCTTTTCAATGGATAAGGTAACACCATCCACAGCGCGAATGATTTCCTTGCGCGGAGAAAACAAGTTGCCCGCCATTTTGGTGAAATGCGTTTCTAGCTGATGCAATTCCAGATAAGACATAAGAAACTCTTTATTTGGTCAGTGCACGATTGTAGGCGTCAAGGGCTTGACGATATTCTTCCGGGAAATCTTGAGTGGCTGTTCCTGAAGCTTTCGGCACCCGGCGCTCCTCGCTTTTCTCGCCATTCGCACCACCACCGCTTGCCGTGTTAGCGGAGTCAGAGTCACCAGTGCTGCCCATTCCTGGTTTGTTACCTGGTTTATTGCCAGGCTTTTTCTCGTCGCCCTCAGCACCTTCGCCCATCATGCGTTTCATCATTTCCATCATTCCCTCAGCACCTGGTTGTGGTTGTCCCTCACCTTTTTGCTGCTTTTGCTTGGCTGCTTCAAAAATCTTTTCGATCACTTCAGTTTGCGCGGCAATTGTATCACCGCCAGTGTTGTATTCGAGCAAATTGTCTGTTGCTTCATCCATGATCACTTCGCACTCATCGAGTAGTTTGATCACTTTCTCTTGCGTTTGCTCAATTTTCAACTGCTGAATGTCGGCGGCCAATTTATCTTGATCCGCAGAGGTTTTCACGGCTCCTGTCTGATGCTCAGAAATTTTTTGTGTCGTATCTTTTTTCGGCTCTTCTTGAGCTAGGCAAAGCAATGGTAATAGGGGAATGATAGAAAATATGGTTTTCATGGTTTCAGCTCAATGGATCGTTTAAGTTCTTCTAGGGCACGAGTGCGGGCGCGGATATCTTGTTCTTGTTGAATCATTTTCATGACGCGTAACATAAATTCAAAATCTTCGTCTTCGGGGTTGCCGCCGCCACCGCCGCCGCCACCGCCAGCTTGGTCATCTTTTTCACCGTCTAATTTTTTCGCCCATTCCTTGAGGCGTTTTGCCCAATAATCAGAAGTATTCGCTGAGCGGAAGGTGTAATTATTTCTCATCATTTCACGGATTTCCTCCAGCGAAGAATCGATAGCGGGAGTCTTCGATGAATCACGCATCTCTTTTAAAATTTCCTGATAAACTGGTTTGTTTGTGCGAGTGAAGAAGTGTCCGAGATCCTCCTCAATCCAGCGAATGTCAGAGGCATTCATGGCTTGCTTACGATCTAAGTCGGTCAAAACTGTTAGCACGGATGGATCAACAGAAGAAGAAGCCATTCCAGTGGCTTTCGTAGATGATTCAATGAGTGTGTTGGTGATGGAGTCTTGTTCTGAGGCGGCTTTTTTCAGACGATTGACGAAGGTGGATGCTTCCATATCCTTGTTTGCCTCGCGGGCTTTCTCGAGCGTTTTTTTCATCTTCTCGATCACTTTCTTCTGCTCTTCCACGGCCTTCTCGACGTCTTTTTTGGTTTGCTCGGGGGTGCTATTATTTTGCTGAGCATCACCAAGTTTTTGATCAACTTGGGGCATGTCTTTTTCGGCAAGTTCACCGAGTGACTTCATTGACTCGGCCATTTTTTGCATGGTTTCCTTATCGATGTCGCCATTGCGTGCTGAGTCCTTCATCAATTGCTCCATGCGCTTGTGGAGATCGTCGATGCGTTGGGTGTTTTCTTGTTCGGCTTTTTGCTGCGCCTCGATACGTTTGCGATTTTCGTCTTTTTGTAAATCCTCTGGTTTCATGCGCTCCAGACGTTGGTTCTCTTCATTCGCATTTTGCTCGCGGCGTGCGGCATCTTCTAGTTCGCCGACGATTCGATCAAATTGATTTTTTAGCATTTGAGCATGTTCATCGCGCGTCAGAATGAAAAGCACGATTGGCTCAGAATATACAACAGGACGCCCTGGTAAGTAGTCTTTGGTGTAGGCGCGTAATATCAGTTTCTGCGGCGCAATGTTAAGCGTAGCAGGACAAAACGCTGTTGGTTTGTTCAATCTTCGCGATGTCGGGCTTCCGGGCAATAATTTCATTTCGCCTTTCGCCAGCGCTGAGCTGGGAGCTGAGGGGCTAGCCTCACCATTCCACTCGAGACCAATTTCGCTCAAGCCAAAATCATCTTCAGCGAGCACTTCAAAATCTAACGTTTCTTCAGGCAGCAATACTTTTTGTTTTTCGATGCCTTGGATATAAGCAGAGGGCGCAATGTCTTTGATCGCTTCCACACGGATGCGAAAGCTATTATCTCCCTTTAATGAATAAACATCTGTCCATGAAAAAGGAACGTCAAAGGAGGAATTCGCAACTTGAACCGATGTTGAAGTAGCTGTGTTATCTTTCACGGAAAGCTCAGCGGTGAAACCAGGTTTCGGTGTGTCAGCAGCCTTTGCCAATTCAGGATTTGGAATATGTGCAATAGGACCAAGGCTTGCTTTCGAGAGACCACGCGAGGCTAGTAAATTGAATGTTAGCGTTGAGCCTTCTACGGCGGTGGCCACGCCTGATTTGAGATCTAACGTTTCTTTAGGGAGTTGCAAATACTCAGGATATGTTAGATCAGCAGACGCCACTTGGATGGCTGGTCGTAAAGTTGGTTCAATACGAATGCTGTGGCGCGCATCACCAACGGCAACAAGTAAGTTTCCCGGCGCGTGCTGCGCAGGCAGTGAAAAAACATAGGCACCATTAGTCAAAGCTGCGGTGACAGGAGTATTGGCACCAAAGCGAACCTCTCCACTGCTTGGCTTTCTCTCACTATCACTTGCGAGACGCAGCGTCAGGTCAAAAGCTTCACCGTGGGGAACAACAAGTGAGTGAGGCACATTTTCGAGCGTGGTAAAGGTATATCGTTCAGTGTCTGTGAGTGGCATGGCCCAGCGCTTGAGGGAGTTTAAACCAGCTTTAGGCGTGAGTAAAAATGCGCAAACTGCAGCAGCACATAAAACGACAGCTGCAGCGACTGCACGTCCAATCCATGTGCGGGGGAGTGCTGAAGTAAGACCTTTTGTCTCGGCTTCCTCTGCAACGTGTTCCATCGCGGCACTGCGCAGGCGCGGTGACATGCTTTCTTTCTCCTCTGATTGCCCTTGGAGTTCGATAATACCAAGAAGACGATCACCTAAGTCAGGATGCTTTAAGGCAATCAGCCGCGCTAAATCATTCTCTCTGCGGTGTCCCCAGACCCATCTGCGCATCCAGTAGGGGGCGAAAACAGCAAAAATAGAAGTGCCCGTGAGCAGGATGATCAGTCGAACTACTGCAGGAGTTTGAAAAAAACGATCCAAGGCAAAAACCAACAAAAAGCTGAAAACTAGACCAATGACACCAGCGAAAAATGCCTCGGCAATTTTGGCCCGCCACAACTTGCGGCGGTATTCATTGAGAAGCTTTTTGAGATTCTCTGGAATCGGTGTTTGATCCTGTGATAGTTGATGATCTGCCATATCTACTGCGCGGTAATAACGATTATAGTGTCATCTGCGATAAATGCCAGCGGATATTTTGAATTAAGGGCGTAAATTGACCCTCAATCGCCAGAATTTCTTTAATTGCGAGTCCACAGGTGTTGGGCTTCGATGGAGCAATGCGTTCGATGTGGGAGAACTACGCGTATTGCTGACCAGTATGACATCGTCAGCAGTCCAAGCAGCCGTGAGGCTATTTGTTGATTCCCAGGTGATGACAAGATCATCAGTGGCAAAACGCAGATTGTGTTCCAGCACTGCGTATGTTCCTGGGGTGTTAGGTAAAGCATAAGTTTGAAATTTTATCTTCGGCAATAAATGGGCATCGGCAATGATCGGATTGCCTCCTAATGCATACTCTAACAGGTTATTCATGCCATCGTTATCTGGATCAGTATTGGCGTTGCTTTGGCCCGCCGATAGCATCCATGCGGCTAGCGTTAGTGCGTCACTTGTGCCAGGATTTCCGGTGTTTGTTACGCTGCTTCTCCACGAAGTGGCTGCATTTTCGGTAGCGAATTCGGATGGTGCGATCAAAACGAGAGAGGCTCCCGTGCCATCTGCTTCAGCAGGCCAACCATTCACGTCTTGGTAGGATACGCGACGTATGATAGCATCGTTCGCGGCTTGGATGGTAATGGTTTCTCCGGAATCAGAAAGATTGCCAGAGAAAGAACCTGCAAGCGGTAATCCGCTGCCGTAACGCATCAGAAAAGCGGTTTTTTTCGAGGCAATGATGATCCTCGCATTTGGTGCGAGAGTTGTCCCCAATTCGGAGTCATCAAAGTCAAAACGCACAGCATCGTAAATGTAGAGTCCGCGTAAATCGATATTGCTGGTTCCGGTGTTCAAAATTTCCAAGTATTCAAAATCGCTAGCACTCGTGTGCCCAGCGGTGATTTCAGCAGGACTTGGGTCGGCCGGATGATACATAATTTCACTGATGGCGAGATTTTGCGGCACTGGTGCTGAAGTATCGACGAAAAATGCCGCGTCAACCAAAGCACTCCACGTTGAGGTTGTACTTTGGTAGGCCCGCGCGCGAATGTGTTTTTCACCATTTCCTGTTAATGTGATCGGTGTACTTGTATTGGCGCGCGTGGCGGCAAGCGATAGATTCATACTAATATCACTGCTGCTATTATTCGCTTGATGGATTTCTACGGCGATGACATTTGTGCCTGATAGTAACAGCGCAGAAGAAATACTATTGATGGTTTCTTGCGTATCCTCGATGGCATCGCCTGAAAAATAATTAAAGGCAGAATTTTGCGGTAGGTTGCCAGCAATGCGCGTGCCATTCAGATAAACTGCATAAGCGTCATCGTATTCCACATCCATCGTAAGATTGGAGATTTGTTGGGGATTCGTAACGGTGAAAGATTTGCGGAAATATGTAGTGGCATATCGAGGCGTTGGTCTTGTTATTGCCGTGGCTTCATCACCGTCACCGTAGCCCAGCTCTGCGGTGCCAGTTGTCCAAGAGGTATCAGTGAAGGATGTCGCTCGCCAAGCAGTTCCTTGGTTGGAGTTGTTAGACAAATACTTCCAATTGCCAGCACCCCATGGGATTAAGGTTTCACTGGTCGTGGAAGATGTGAAAACTTGCGCGCCAGATTTTATGGCTCCGCCAATGGCGCGTGGGTCTGAGCCATCGGTCATGTAATAAAGAGTTGTTGACGCAGGACCGGTCATGGTTACCTTAGTGCCCGTGCTTTGATAGCCGCCAGAGGGGATTACTTGCGGCGCATCGGTGCTGGGATATAGTCCATCATCGCGGAGTTGTTGTAAGACGATCGATTGCCGCGGCGTCAAGTAACTGAGAAGTGAGTTTTGAGCATTGATCCAATCGTCTTTGGTAAATGGTTCGTTTCTTTTCGCATCTCCCCAGCGCGCACTTTCTGCAATGATGGATTGATCTACGATGGTGGCGAGTTGGTTGATGCGATTGCTCCATGACGCTGAGGTCAGTGCTCCATTTTGAAACATGTGCTTCTGCACTTGATCGGCCCAGCGCATTCTATACTCAGCATTTCCTATCAAATCCAAATGTAGGTAATAAGGATTCGAGTAAGTGAAATCCGCTTGGCTGCTCGGCGTAAATGGACCAGTGCGATCTTCATTTACATCGAAAAAAGAATGTTCGAAATCATGGGCAAAAAAGCGAAATCCATCTCCAGTATTATTGATAGCGCGACGACTGCCAAACCAATTATTGGCCCGTTCGTTTCCTAGAAATGCCGACATGCAACCGTCCAAATTTCCTGACCAAAAAGTGAGCAATAGATAATCAATCAAGTTATCATCATCTAACAAAACTGGATCGGTTGTGGCGGTGACGCCATCAGCAGCTTTGCCCATCATTTTAAAATAATTGGCATTGGTGGGATTTGCTTGGTGTGCACGCGAAAGGTTCCACAGGCTTTGCCATGCAGCCAATGTTCCATCCGTGACTCCGGTCGTATAACCTGAATCTTGTTCGCCTTTAATGACATCGTATTCATCTTTGTTTCCTCCCATGTAGGAGGCGGAAAAGGCGGCTTCTTTCCGCTCATCTAGATTGAAAAGCCCCCAATAGGTGCCATTCAGATAGAGATGAACATAGCGTACTTTTGACCCTGGCTGTCCCATATCGGTTTGCGCCATACGAGTAGCTTCTTCACGCAAAAAAGTATTATTTCCATCAGCTTGATACGACCAAGAATAATTTTGTGAAGTGCGAAAATCAATTTGGTCAAACTCCTGTGTTCCATGCCTGCCAAATAACGGATATATTAATTTCTTCTCACCATAGTCTTCGCGGAAATAAACGTGAAACGCATGCTTAGGGTTATTTGGATCGCGAGAGAATCCACCGCGCATGCGAAGCCCTGCGTTGACTTGAAATTCGCTAGTGCCATTTGGATTCAGGGCGTCGGGTGGATTAATCCACTCTAACGAAATTGGTTTTTCCCATGCGAAGCCACGACCGTAGGGGTTGGAGAAAAAGCCTTGTGAACCATTGATATTAAAATAGTTAGATAGATCGGTAGTGATTACTACGCTTGGAAGTGCTAACAGCGCATTTTTTACTGAAGTCGCTCCGCCGATGTTAGGATTGCTGTTGTTGACGATATCGGGATCCATGCCAAAATCCAATACTTGGTCGGTACCTGAATTTACTGGCCAGCCTGTTGGAGGGCTTCCATTTGCCTGTTGTAGGATGATATCGTTAGGGAAGAGGAAGGTTTGTGTATCGATGTCTGTCGGTTCCCAACCAGGGATGAAGGCGGCCGCTCGCAGATTGGTGGTAGATGAGATTGTCAATGGATCTGTATATATCGTTCCATTGGTAGCTGTGGGACTGCTGCCATCGGTCGTGTAGCGAATCGTAGCGCCCGGAGTGAGGGTGGTAATCGTAAGCAAAAAAGGAGCATTAAAAATCCCACGTTTTACGCTGAATTGTGTATCGGAGACTTTGCCTAAGAGAGAAAAATCACCATTGATCCATCCGGGAGTGGCAAGTGAGCTACCATAAAAAACGGGAGACTGCGTTTGATCCCACGATCCCATAATCAATTCGGGCAATACCAAGAAAGAACTATCGCTTGAGCTGATATTCATTCCTTGGATTGCCAGCAGATTGTTACCGTTGATGAGACTGGACAACGATGACGTTACATTCCAAGCCTGTCTGCGCAATGATTCGGCATTGCTCTTGCTTGCGGTTGCCGTTGAATTCCACGCAGGAGATGCGAGGGAGTTTTGTGATGCGACAGCTGTCCCATTTAGCCAGGCACTGAAGCCATCGTTGGACCGCATGACTAAAGACATCGTTGTGGCCGTGCTAGGTCCGGTCGAAACAAATGGGGTGCGGAAATAGGCGCTGTTTCTGCCGCTCATTGCCGTTTGAAGATTTGTTGCAAAAATGCCTCCCACGCCCTGTGGTAAGGTGGTCGCGGGTAAGCCTCCATTGGCCGTATCTCCCACAAGGCGAAATGCAGTGGAATTCCAGCTGGTGAGCTGACCTGAAGCTGCGTAAAACTCTAATTCATCACCACCGCCACCCTCAAACATGACTACGCGGAACGAATGCGTGCCAGCAGTCAAATTGATGGAACCCATGTGATCTTCTGGTCCATGAAAGGAATCATCGATCATCACATCCGTGTTGTCGATTTTGATCGAGCCTCCGTCATCCGAATTAAGTCCAAAGGTGTAGAAACCAGCAGTAGCAATGGAAATGAAGCCTGTTGCCTCAATTGCATACTGCTCACCCGCACCTCCTGGTGGCGAAGTATTAAATGCGTAGTTGCCATCACCACCATCGCCGAGAAAGTTCACGGTGCTGGCGGTGATTGTTGTTGTCGAGAGTATGGCAGAGTTTCCTGCCGGCAGAGCCAATAAACTTTCTGCATCCGCTAGACCGCCGATGGTTCCATTTTTAAATACGTGTCGCACGGTAATCCCCGGTTCCGTGAGTCCAAAACCAAGTCCGCTGCCGCCCTGTAACCAGCTTGTGTGGCTGAATGATGTAGTCTGCCAATTGCTCACTGTCCCAGTAGGCACTTTGTAGCGCGTTGCAGCTCCTTTGGCGACGAGAGTGGTGCTTTGGAAACGAACTCCGTATGATTCATCAGCCGCTTGTGAAGGAAATGTAGGTAAGAACTGTTGTTGAATGGATCCATCGGGCTTAACTAACGCAAGATACTCGCCGCCTGCCGAGAGTCTGAAATTCGTGTGGTTGCTTCGGGTGGCCGCTTTATCCGAGGCAAAGAAAATTTTGAATTCGCCTGGCTGCAATGTAATTGCAGGAAATGACCACTTGCTTAGATTGCTAGCACTATCAGTAAGTTTCCAACCACTTAGATTGATGGCTGCAGCAGTCGGGTTGTGAATTTCAATCCAGTCTGAGTATTGTCCGTCTTCATCAGCGAGAGTGGATTGATTATCTGCCATGAATTCTGAAATCACAGGATTGGCATTAGCCACGGCGGCAAAGACAAGATAATAGCAGATGTTGAGGGATATTGCACGTAGCATTTTAGAAGCGTTTACGTTACTATTCATTTTTTGTTTTTCAAGTGGAATGATTTTTTCGGGAATGGATGAGATCGTCGTGAGCGGCTTGTTGCGTATGGATTGTCGGATCGCAGACATTGCAACTAGCAATCAATTGAAAGCCTGCGGCCATTAATTGATCGATCAAATTTTCTGCTGGAATGCAGGCCCGACCAGCTTTCTGTAACAGTTTGAATTCCATGCCTGCGCATCCATGATAAGTGCGATAAATGACTTCTGTGCATGCCAAACGATCCGCAGTGCGAAAATCAAAAAGAAAATCGTAAAGTTTTCCTTCATGGGTGAAGGCGCGCAAGATTGCTTGAGCAAGAATATCCTGAGCGAATGGCGGACGCAAAATAAGACAAGCATCCACCGCTAATGTCTCCTCTGCACGGCGGAACATGACCCCGTCTTTTTTCGCTTCGAGAAAACGATGAACATCTTTAAAGCGGACCCGAACGGCAGGGGGGAGATTGCCTAATATGCTTTCCAACACAGAAATTTCTCCTAAATGCAATGCCGCATGTGGCCAGAATCCGGGGAGAAATAAATTCGACATCGCATCGTCATGGCGTGTGATGAATACATCGCCTGGTTTTGCCAACGCCAGCAATTGTTGCCTTTGCTCTTGATTGATTCGTTTAGGGGCACCTGATGGCTTCACTCCAGGTTGATGCAGTTCTGCAATGGCTGAACCTGACCAACGGAAAAGTTGAAACATGATATTTCGATAACCAGAGCGGTGTCTGCGCAGAAAAGAGAACCATCGATAGAAAAGTCGCCGCCTCCAGATTTTTTGGTAATGACTTTCGAGAAAAATTTCTTCTTCGCGTAACATGGTAATGATCGGAGCAAAGGTAGGATCATTACTGTAACTCATGATCTCTTCGCGATGATCTCGATAAAATTGCACCGCCTGACGGAACTGAGTTAAGCGATTTCGATTCGTTGCTGCTTGATGTAAGGAAGTAAACGTCTTGCGAGGCAGACCAAAACGAGGTTCTGCTTCATCAAGCTTTTTCCATATCACAGGTCGTCTTTTCGCTAACTCGATGATAAATGACGAACCTCTCATCATTAAGCAGGCCGCGGCAAAGCCAGAAATAAAATATGGCAGTTTGTCTTGCCAGTTCGTGGAATTGCGCAGGCTGGTTTCGAGTTGTTGCAGTGCACCTAGTAAGGCGGCACGCGAAGATAAGTAATAGCTGTATCGGGTGCGTACGATTTCATCTTCATCGGGAGTGAACCACCCGCGGGCTTCAGCCTTTTCTACGATTTCCAGTTCTTGATCCAGATTTGCACGCAAGGGGATGCCTAAGGCAGCAGCGATAATAATCTGTGTCGATCGCTTGATAATGATTTCGTTAGATGCCATATTACTTACCCAGTATGAGAAGAATTTGTTGCGAAATCAAGCACATGATTGATTGGCAGATTTTATCGTTAGATGATGATTACTAGGCTAAGTAATTTAGTTAAAAAAGCCGTTAAGATCGAAAAGAAGTTGGATTGTCAAGAAGGTCTTTGCTAAAGAAAATTATTTTTTTCTCATTATTTTACGATTTTATCTTGTCAGATGCTAGGGAATTCGCCAAAAAGGTCGCGCCATGAATAAAGCCGAACTAATTGAATCCGTACAAAAAGCAATGGGTAAAGATGCGACCAAACGCGCCGCTGAAGATGCCGTAAACACTGTTCTTGAAGCCATCGCTTCAGGAATTAAGAAAACCAAGAAAGTTCAACTTATTGGTTTCGGTACTTTCTCTGTGAAGAAGCGTGCAGCTCGTATGGGCCGCAATCCTAAGACTGGTGCATCGATGAAAATCGCTGCTTCTAAGTCTGTGGGTTTCAAATCTTCCAGCAGCTTAAAAGCCGGTCTATAATCTAATCGATTGGAAAACTATTAACTATTCAGCCTCGGGAAACCGAGGCTGATTTTTTTTGACTTTGCACTTCATTAGAACGAAGTCCAACTCATGCACGAAGTGGAAATCATTCGGGCAGATGATCAAAGGCGATTCTGAAGCCTAGATCGGGACGCTTGATGTTACGGTCATTTGTCCATTCCCTTGCCATCACGCCGTTGGCAGGTTTTGCATAAGAAGCACCGATGATCACCCATTGTCTGGCGCCCAGAGGATTGGATGGATCTACGCTAGGTTTGCGGATCCATTCGCTAACGCCTCCCGCCATGCCAAATAGGCCAGCGGGTGTTTGATCTTCAGACTGAACATCTCCCCACGCCGTAGGGCGCAAAGTAAGTGGATTGGTGGTTTTTAGTTTCATCGCTGCAAACCATTCTTCTTGCGTAGGCAAGCGTGCTCGCTTCCACTCACTGTAAGTATGTGCATCCCACCAATCTACCCCGAACATCGGCGAGTTTTTCGTGAGCATTCTACCTTCCCAAGGTTTTGATTTTTGAGCCGCTGCCCATAATGCAATCCAGCCATCTGGTTCATGAGTGACTTTTTCAACTGGTTGGTCCTCGTGCTCATAGGCTTTTCTTTGGTCTGTTGACAAAATGTCAAGAGCTTGCAAAAACTCGGCATAATCTCCGATCGTGACTTCATAGGCAGAAAGCCAAAATTTTCGCAGAGTTACTTGATTGCCATCCGGTCCGGCATAGCTGCCATCAGGAACTTCGATGGGGGCATTGAGTTTCACAGGTTCTACGACGGTAGGTTTGGAAAGGTTCATCGCAACAATGATCGCGGCGACAACAGCAACACCTGAGATTACTAGACCGATGGGAAATTTCTTCTCCACTTTTCTTGTCGCACTATTCAACGGAACCTTCGCATATCGTGAAGAAGGAACAGGAGCAACAGGCGTAGCGAGTTGTTGTTCAATTTGATCTGCGTAATGGCGAATATCGGGCCATTGCACTACGTGGGAAGGGTCATCTCCTGACATCCAGTGAAGCAAGGTCAACAAACGAGTTGCTCCTGAAACTCCATTTTCCACTAAGTTTGGAAAAGCCGCACCAAGCTCTTGGATGTCCACTTGTGACGCCTGCTCGCTACGAGCTCCTGCGAGTGCGAGATTTGAAATGCGTAGCACATTTTGCTCATCTAGGTAGATATGGGAGAGTTTCAGCGGCGTTGTAGCTGTGGCTCGCTCCTCGAGATGGATATTTGCCTCAGCGATGCGTTTGAGTAGGTGGGCTATTTGCCCAGGTCTCATGGTGCCACCACGGGCAATTCGCTCAGCCAAATTTTCACCAGGTAGCCACTCACGAGTGAAAAAACAGTGATCTTTGTCATTCACCGCCTCATAAACAGAGGCAATAAGTGGGTGATCTACTGCTGCTTTTGCCCTAACAGATGCTAGAAATTCCTCACGCGTGTAAGGGTTCTGCTCACTCAGTTGTTCCAACACAACGTTCCGTCTTACAGATACTTGCTCTGCAAGCCAAATACTGGTTGTTTTGTTTTCTCCAAGTAGTTTTGTAAGGGTGTAATCGCTGGGTGGTAAAAATGACATAACGGACGCATTTAGTGTGTTGTAAATTCTACAATAACGAAAGCTAAAATATGCCAAATGCAAATAGTCAGCCAAATTGTCGCATATTTCCGTGCGAATCTGGCAATCTGGCATTGCCAGTGATCGCGATGTTAGGCAAGATAACTGCTCAGTTTTTGCACTGAAAGAATTTTCCCTCAAAATGAATGAATAAATTTGCCTGGATTTCGTCTCACATTGCGCAGGGACCTCAGGCGTTTGATCCACCTTATGGCGGATCGGGCGACGAGGAACTTGGCGATGGACCACTCGTCATCTACGCGCAAAAAGGTGACATGAAAGCATACGATCAACTGGTGATGCGCCACCGTAACCGAGTTTTCGCAATGATACGCAACATGACACATAATGATGCAGATGCCTGGGATTTGTCTCAGGACGTTTTCATTAAGGCGTGGAACGCATTGGGAACATTTGAGGCAAAGGCTAAATTTACCACTTGGTTATACCGCATCGCTCATAATGTGGTGTATGATTGGAATCGACGGCGAAAACATTCCATGGCGGGCGAATTGAATGATGAAATTTTAGAAAACGAGCGCATCGACCCATCCGCAATTGCCATTCCGCACGTACATGATAGCCCTGATAAGCAAATGTCGCTCACAGAACTGAAGCAGAAAATCGAATTGGCGCTCGAAAAAATTTCGCCCGAACATCGGCAAATCGTTATTTGGAAAGATGTGCAAGGCTTGTCTTATAAAGAAATCGCTGATGTGAGCGGCTGCACCATTGGCACGGTGATGAGCCGTCTATTTTATGCCCGCCAAAAATTACAAACACTCCTAAAAGATGAATACGAAGCCAGATGACCAAACATTGATGTTGTGGATGGACGATGAACTAGGCGCTGCTGATCAAGCTGCTATGGATTCATGGTTGCGAGAGAATCCGCAATGGATCGAAAATCGGCAATCATTACGTGACTGGCGTTCAACGATGCAATCTGTTTTTGCAGCAGAAGTAGAGCCTCCCTATGTCGATTTTTTCCATGCGAAATTGCAACGTTCATTGGAGCAGCAATCAAAAGAGAGCACCGCACCTACTAACGAGGCATCAGTTCCTTTTTGGCGCCGTTTTGCAATGCCTTTAGCTGCGGCCGCCTCGATCGCTATCGCTTTTCTCGCTGGCCGAAGCATGGTTCATGTTCCTCATCCAGCGGAAAATATCGTCACTTACACGCCAGAAGAAGGAGTGAATGCTGAGTATTTTGTTGCAAGCCCTTCTGAGGGGACTGTGATTGTGTTGAATGGTGTTGCCGATATTCCTGATCAATTCTCGATTCCTGATACTGCTGCCATTGATCAGAATCGCGAGCCAACTAAGGAATCCGCTTCGATTATCGCTCCCTAACTGTTATAGTTCTCGTTCTTATGAATTGTTCACTTGCTTTTGCTAGCATCGTTACTCTGTTATCTTTTGTTGTGGCATCGCCCGTGCACGCAGAACGTGGTCGCGATGTGATCGGCAATGTCACGGTTACTGTTCTTCATGCGACTAATGAAGCACCTCGTCCCTTAGGCAGCGCTACGAAAGAGTTAGATGTGGAGACTGCTGGTAAATTACGCAAAGAACCTCGACTTACTTTTACTAACTATCGTGTCGTCGGATCGGATCAAAAGCCACTTTACCGTAGTTATGAAAATTGGGCGCAGCCTTTTCCTCAGTCAGACGAAGTTTTACTGCGATTTGAAGCGCAAGCGCGCCCATCCAAAGAAGTGACTCGCTTGGATATGGAACTATGGCTGAGTCGTAAAAAAATCCTCAAAACTGGAGCGGCATTGTCTGCCGATAAACCACTCTATATCCTTGGGCCAGCATGGAGAGGTGGCAATATGATTTTAATTGTCTCATTGATCCCAAATGCTACCCCGGTTCCTTCTGTCAAACCATGAAATTGTTCATTCCTATTTTTGCTTTCGTCACATTTTCGCTCAACGCGCAAATCACTTTTGAATCTACGAAACAAGAAGTTAACGCTGCGGCCGATGCTACAGTGGTTCAAGCTGACTTTTCGTTTTCCAATCGAGGTAATAAAACCGAAGAAATCGTGCGGTACGAATCAACTTGTTCTTGCATGACGGTGCAAATCAATGATAACGGCAAGCTGACTTATGCACCTAACGAAAAAGGTTCATTGCGGGCCACTTTTAATTTGGAGAATTTTTCTGGTGAAGTTGATAAGACGGTGTTGATCTGGATGAAAGGTGATGGAGAAAATTCGCCTTCTCATCAATTGACTGTTCACATTCGTATTCCAGTGTTGGTGGTGATTGAACCAAAAACGTTAGAATGGAAAAGTGGAGAAGCGCTAACGAAAAAAATCATCAAGGTGAAAATGAATCACACTGAACCGATTCATCTGCTAAGTGTTAAGATGGGTAATCCTGCGTTTTTAACAACATTGCGAACGGTTACTGAGGGTAGCGAATATGACATCGAAGTAACGCCCGTGCAGAAAGGCGATGAACAACCAGGATTGGGAGTCATGCACTTGGAGACTGATTGCAAAATAGAGAAGCAAAAACAGCAAATGGCGTTTACCATAGTTCGTCAGGTCGTAGCCATTTCCGAACCACCTGTTATACTGGGTCCAGCACCACAGGCACCTCCAGAAAAAATTTCTAAGTAATTTTCAACATCCCTCGTTACTCTTTTGTTCAATCGTAATATGAAATTCATTTTAGCCATTCTTTCCTTACTCCCTCTCTCCGCGCAGTTGACTTTTGACTCGCTGAAAAAAGATGTTCACGCTTCAGCCGAGTCATCGATTGTGCACTGTGATTTTCTGTTCGAAAATAAGACAGACAAGGATGCGGTGATCGATCATTACGAGACACATTGCCCGTGTTTGCGTGTCGAAATTAATCAAGGTGGGAAACTCAACTATGCTCCAGGCGAGAAAGGTGTTTTGCGTGCGATTTTTGATTTAGAAACATTTTCCGGGGAGGTGGACAAAAAGGTCACGATCTGGATGAAAGGTGATCCCGCTGATGCTCCATCTGTGACGTTGATCGTCACGATGCACATTCCTGTGATCGTAAACTTGCAACCTAAAACACTAGAGTGGCAAGACGGCGAAGAGCTTGTCACCAAGTCTTTTAAAGTAACAATGAATTATGAAAAGCCTATTAGCATCACGAAAGTTTCGGTCAACAATGCTGCTTTTCAAACGAATCTTAAAACAATTGTCGAGGGCAAAGAATATGCCATCGAAGTAACGCCTCAGCGCAAGGATAAGGAAAAAGTCGGCATGGCGGCGGTTACCATCGAGACGGATTGTCCCATTTCTAAACAGAAGCGCCAAATAGCATTTGCCATCGTGCGTCACGAGTTAACTCCAAAACCTTAGTCGGCATTTTTTATGCGCACACTTTATCAAATGCTCGCCATCGCTGGGCTTGTCGCGCTGGCTGCTATTGCTACTTGGCAAATCAAAGGCCCACCTCTGCGTAAGGTTCCTTGTGATCCATCAAAATTGATTGATCATGAAGTATGTCTCGATACCGTCATGCAACAATGGCATGGCGATGTCGTTTGGGTTGATGCTCGGCGCCGCAGTGATTGGGAGAAGGATGGAGTTCCGGGATCGCTCTTTATCACCAATGCGAAAGAGGAAAACTTTGATGAATTGTTAGCGCAATCCGTCGAAAAATTAGCAGTCGGAAAAAAAGTGATCGTTTACTGCACGGATATCGGTTGCGGTACCAGTCTGGAAGTGGCAAAACGTATTCGTGATTTTCAACTAGTGCCTGAGGTCAAAGCCCTACATGGAGGGTGGAAAGCTCTTGATCAGGCGGGGTTGACGAAAAAATCGAAGTGATGTGAACACAAAAAAGCCCCGCCTTTTCCAAGGCAGGGCGAAATTTGAATTGCGATAAATTATTCCGTAGGAGTCATGTCTAAAGAAGGCATCTCGATGGTCGTTGGTTGCATTTCCATCGCTTTCTTCGCCATTGCAGCAGTAAAGATCACACTACCGATGATGGTGGCAATAATGGCCGCTGTCCATTGCAACATGGTCTTTTTCAAGCCTAATTTGGTGGCGTTCATCCAGCCCCAAATGAATGCCCAAAGACTGCAAAAAATGCCAATGATTCCTTGCACTGGTGATTGCTCGGTCTTGAACATTTTGATGAGTATGATAATCCAGAAAACAAGTGATGCGATTGCTCCTACTCCGTATAGAATTCCTCCGATGGCTAACATAATAGTATTTTTTAGTGTATTTTTAGTGATTTCGTCATTTGCGTCCTCGTTGATTCAATGACGGGGATACACTAGCAGAATCCCACCCACCTCGTCAAGGTGTAAATTATCACTATTATACCAAACCATAGTGGCCAGCGGGTAGCTTGTTCCCATTTTCCTAATGAATGCACCTTTTTATCCCGGTGAATTTTGGGAATGGTCACTCCTATGGCCACTATGAGCCAAAAAACTAATAAGACTCCTGTGAAAGCGTTGTATTTTAACGATTGAGCGAAGTTTCCGTGCATCAATGCCAGTGCACTGCGAGTCATGCCACAGCCAGGGCAGGGGAGGCCTGTCACGGCTTTAAATGGGCAACGCATCAATGGAATGCCGAAGTAGGAAAAAATTCCATAAAGTATACCGCCAACCAGCATTCCTCGCCCCAAGCGCACATCGCGAATAAACGCTGTCATGAAATGCCAGCATATTGGCTTTTTTTGCTCTTTGATTTCGGTGGACACTTCAGTCGTGATGATGATGATTTCACTTATGATGTCCGCTTGTGGGTCATCTGCTCAGGTGGTCCACCTCACAATTCCTCGCTCATGTGTTTTTCTAATGCGGCGTTGATAAAACCGGAAAAAAGTGGGTGTGGATGGTTTGGTTTTGATTGGAATTCTGGATGGAATTGGCAGGCGATGTGGAAGTTGTTTGATGGCAATTCGATAATTTCAACCAGCCCTTCCTTAGCGCTGACCGAACTAACAACGAGCCCTTTTTCTTGGAGTAGGTCCTGATAATCTGAATTAAACTCGTAGCGATGGCGGTGCCGTTCTGAGATTCGATCAGCGTTGTTGTATAGTTGTGCGGTTTGTGTGCCGGCGAAGAGAATGGATTCACAAGCGCCGAGACGCATGTTATTACCCATCGTTTCGAGTTTTTTCTGTTCTTCTTGTAAGCTCACTACCGGATAAGGTGTTTGCTCATCAAACTCTGTTGAGTTAGCTCCTGCCAAGCCGCAGACATTGCGCGCAAATTCGATGGTGGCGATTTGCATGCCTAGGCAAATTCCAAAATATGGGATGTTATTTTCGCGCGCATATTTGCACGCCATGATTTTGCCCTCGATGCCGCGATCACCGAATCCACCTGGAACAAGTATTCCATCTACGTGGCCGATGATGTCCTTGGCATTCGAATCCTCAATGTGTTCTACATCGATGCGTGAGATATTAATTTTCGTATTGTGATGAGCGCCTGCGTGTATGAGTGATTCGTAAATTGATTTGTAGGCATCTTGCAGTTCGATGTATTTTCCTGCCACAGCGATGGTGACGTTGTGGGCGGGGTGGATGACCCGCTGCACAAATTTTTCCCACTCTTCTAATGCGGGTGGTGGTGTGTGACCAAGGCCAATTTTATCGACGACCAAGCGATCAATTTTATCGCGTCGGAGATCGAGCGGACATTCATAGATGCTATGATCGCAATCGCGAAAAGCGACGACATTTTTCTTCTCGACGTTGCAGAACATAGCAATTTTCTTGCGATTATCTTCGTCGAGGTCGGCTTCGGTGCGGCAGATGATGATGTCTGGTTGGATACCGATTTCACGCAGTTTCGCTACCGATTGCTGAGTGGGTTTGGTTTTTACTTCTCCTGCGGCTTTGAGGTAGGGAAGAAGTGTGACGTGAATGAAACAGACATTATCTTTGCCTACTTCTAACGCAAATTGCCTTAATGCTTCGAGAAAAAGTAGTCCTTCCATATCGCCCACTGTGCCACCGATTTCCGTAATAAGCACATCGACATCTGGGTTGTTGTTGGTGACGTCGTAAATGCGCGATTTAATTTCATCGGTAACATGCGGAATAAACTGTACAGTTTTACCGAGATAGTCTCCACGACGTTCTTTTTTGATGACAGAGTCGAAAACTTGACCGGAAGTTAGATTGTTCATGCGTGAGAGGACGCCAGAGGTAAAGCGCTCGTAGTGACCGAGATCAAGGTCGGTTTCAGCTCCGTCATCGAGCACATAGACTTCGCCGTGTTGATACGGCGACATGGTGCCGGGATCGACGTTGAGATAGGGGTCGAACTTTTGCATCAATACTTTCAGCCCGCGTTGTTCTAGTAACGTGCCGATGGATGCTGCTGCTAGTCCTTTTCCGAGTGAGGAAACGACGCCGCCAGTGACGAAAATGTATTTCATAGTGTTGTTAGGATCAATGTTGTGTGTTGTGTGTGGGAAATTTTTGCAAAAGAGCTTCGATGATAGCGGCTTGTTCAGGAGTATCTAGACCGATGGAATCATCTTCGGTGATGATGACCTGAATGCGGGCACCATTTTCTAATGCTCGCAGTTGTTCTAATGATTCTGCTTGCTCTAAAAGAGAGGGCGGCCAAGTGATGAATGTTTCAAGAAAGTCGCGACGATAACCATAAATTCCTTTGTGGCGATAGAGTACTAGACCTGCTGGTCGATTGCGAAGATAGGGCAGGGGAGATCGGGAAAAATAGAGTGCGTTTCCTTGTCGATCGAGCACTACTTTTACCACATTCACATCGTGCTGAGTCGCTTCGTCGGTGAAGGGATTAGCGGCTGTGACCATTGGCAGTGAAGAGTCATGCGCAAGAGTATTGGCTAGCTCATCGATCAACGCTGGATCGATCAACGGCTCATCTCCTTGAATGTTGATGATGTGAGTCGCTTCAGGAATGGTCTTGATTGCTTCCGCGATGCGGTCAGTACCGGTAGGATGATCCGAGCGGGTCATGACAACCTGCGCGCCAAATCTCTGAGCCGCCTCGCGAATGCGATCATCGTCGGTCGCGATGTATAATGAATCTAGCGTTGTGCATTCTTTGCAGCGTTCCCATACATGCTGGATGAGCGGTTTACCCGCAAGAAGGTGAAGCGGCTTCCCAGGGAAACGGGTAGAGCCCCATCGCGCAGGAAGGATGCCAGTGATATGAGTGGGTAGAGAAAGCACGGTTACGGACGATATGGTTAACGGATACAAAAATAGATTACAAGCCCAACGATGTCATTTTAAGCAGATTTGTTGGATCGGAAACAAATGGCAATCAATGCAGTGACGATCGTGCCAAACATAATGCGCCAAGGGAATTCAATGATGGGAAACCAATGCGCATTTTCATAGAGGTTTCTCCCAGCGATCATGTGAAACAATTCATTTGGTAGATTGCTAAGCAAAGCCACTGCGATGAATCCAGCGATCATGGCGATAATGTTGCCCTGGTCATTGCCTCGATTTTTCGTAAATAAAGCGACCATGAAGATACCGAGCAGTGAGCCATAGGTATAACCGAAACTCCCTAATATGATGCCAATAATGCTCAGTGAAGGATTGAGTGCTTTTACCAATGCTGTCAGTAGCCCGATGGTAATCAACACTAAGGTGAAAGCAAATGTGCTGCGTTTGATGATGCGCACGCGTTTTTGATCATCATCCGGGGTATTGAACCAACGAAAATGAAAGTCACGCGAGTAGCTAGTGGCCAGCGAATTTAAAGCGGTTCCTAATGAGCCCATGGTGGTTGCCAGTACTCCTGCAATCACCAAGCCCCGCAATCCTGCGGGCATCATCGTAACCACAAAGTGTGGGAAAATGCGCGCGCTATCTGGGTTGCCATTTGCCATCGGCAGATGCGGATCAATGTGAAAATACGTATAAAATACATAGAGCAAAATGCCGATCGATAGCACAGCGAAGGTCACCGGAATATCGGCTACACCAGAAAGAATTGTTGCCACCGCACTTTGATTTTTATTTTTCGCGGTCAACATGCGCTGCACCATGTCTTGATCCGTTCCATGAGTGGCCATGGTGACAAATAGTGATCCGAGAAATGCCGACCACACGGTGAACTCAGAGCCGAGAATGCTTTTGATTTCACCCCAAGTGGTATCTGCTGGTTTGTCGCCTTTCCACTGCCACAGTGATAAATCTTTTGGTCCGTTCAGTTTTGCTTTCACCCCATCCCAACCTCCTGGGATATGACCTAACAGAAAATATACCGAGAATCCTAATGCGGCAAATAATACCACGATTTGAATCACATCCGTCCAAATGACCGCCTTAATGCCGCCCACCGCCGTATAGGCTGCGGTGAGTAAACTGATCAACACCAAGCCGACACCAGTGATCCAGAATTGCTGCCATGGCGTCATCACCAATTCAGGATTCAAATGATTCCAAATCACCACCAATAATAAAGTAGGAACCCACAATCGCGTGCCACTAGCTAGCGAACGAGTGAACAAGAATACCATGCTAGCAAATCGCCGTGTGCGAGGTCCGAATCTTGTTTCTAAAAATTCATAAATACTCACCACATTATTTTTGTAATAAGCGGGAATAAATACCGAGCTTACCACCAAGCGGGCTAACAAATAGCCCACCATCAACTGTGCGTATGTATAGTTGTGATTTTTAAATCCTTCCCCTGGAGTGCCAAAAAATGTGCCCGCACTGATCTCCGATGCGAGGATCGATGCGAGCACGGCCCACCATGGAATCGAACGTCCACCCAAGGAGAATTCAGACACATTTCCACTCTTTCTGCTGAAGTGAATTCCTATGCCGATGATGGCAGCAAAATAAATACCAATGATGATCAGGTCTAATGCATATGCTTGCATAGGCCTGATACTCTACAAAACATTCGCAACACTCAAGACAAAGCAGCGGAGAATCAAAAAAACTATATTTTATATGCATCACAGCGGTTTTGTTAGAAAATCACTGGGTAAAATTTTAAGGGTTCTTAATCATAATGTTGTAAAAGTTATAAAAAAAAATAGCCGTGGAACGTCCGTGGTATGAGGGATTATCAGATACTTTAAAAAACAATAAAACTTTTTGATTTGCGTGCCCGTTTTTTTCCCTACGCTGCCCCCGCCTCACGAGAGAAAACTGTTCATCTTTTCTCTCGGGGACGGCAAAAAATCGTTAGAGAAAATTATAGCTTATGAACTCGAGGGAGTTTAATCATTCACAACCAGATATCGACACAAATTCAACTCATCATTGGAAATCAGTTCAACAACAGTTGCAAAAATTAGTTAGTCCGGATGCCTATCAACGGTGGTTCCGCATGAGCCGATTGATTCATCTGGATGACCAACGAGCCACAGTGGGTGTGCCTAACGAAATTCATCTCGTCTGGATCGAGACGAATTATTTGTTAGAGCTGCACGAAGCATGTTCATCGGCCTTAGGTACGATCGAGGTCAAGCTAACTGTTTGCGAGGAAGAAGTATTGCCGCAACCTGCAAAAGTAGTTGCCGAATTGAAGCTCGACGATGATGAGGAAAGATTCATCGATGCGGAAGATCCGTTAGAGAAACGTTTGAAGTTAGCGGGTCTTAATCCACAATTTAATTTTAGCCGATTTGTCGTTGGTAGCAATAGTCAGTTTGCCCACGCGGCATGTCATGCGGTGGCGAAGCATAAAGCAGTTGGTTACAATCCACTATTCATTCACGGCAGTCCTGGGCTTGGCAAAACTCACCTGATGCAAGCAATCGGTCAAGAGTGGTTAAAAAATCGTCCCAATGCTCGTGTGGTTTATTTGACCTGTGAAAAATTCACAAACGAATTTATCGATGCCGTGCGCAAAGGCGACCTAGAGAAATTTCGCAAACGTTACCGTACCGCAGAACTGATGTTGATCGATGATGTGCAATTCATTGCTGGCAAGGAACGCACACAGGAGGAATTTTTCCATACGTTTAATACTCTGCTCGATGGACAGCGCCAAGTAGTGCTCACCTGCGATCGTCCTGCGTGTGAGTTGAAGAGCTTGGAGCCACGTTTGATTTCTCGTTTTGAATGCGGGCTCACAGTGGAACTTCAAATCCCTCTTGTGGAAACGCGCACTGCTATTCTGCAACGCAAAATGCAGGAGTGGAAAGTGAAACTCGATGACTCGATCATTCATTATCTCGCCGAGCATATCCGCAGCAATGTGCGACGTTTGGAAGGTGCTCTGATGCGTGTTGCAACCTACGCCTCTCTCGCCGGAGAAAGCATTCCGCTAGAAAAAGTCGAGTATCTATTGCGCGATATTTTGCGCGAAGAAGCGAGTAAGCAAGTCACGATCGACGCCATTCAAAAAGCCGTTGCAGATCATTTCGATTTGCGCTTGGCTGACATGACCAGTCGTCGTCGCCCAGCCAGTGTTGCTTATCCAAGACAAGTGGCCATGTATCTCAGTCGTCAGTTCACCAAAACATCATTGATGGATATTGGAGAGGCCTTCGGTGGTCGTGATCACGGCACGGTCATTCACGCATGCAAAAAGCTTGTCGAGCAGATGAAAACTGATCATTCAGTAAAAGAACTGGTCAATATGTTTGAGGCAAAACTACGTCGTTAAGACGGGGTTTTGTCCGCTATTGGTCTGTTTTTTATTTTTTGGCTTGAGCCTCAGTAGAATACAGTGTATTTACTGCCAACCCACTATGCCTAAGAATAATCCCCGCGGCTTTACTCTCATTATGACGATTTCTTTGATGGTCCTTCTGACCATGATTGCGATTGGCGTTCTGTCAATGTCTTCGATTTCATTACGCCAAGTAAATCAAAGTACGGCCATGGCCGAAGCCCGTGCGAATGCCCGACTCTCGTTGATGATGGCTATTGGTGATTTGCAAAAGCAGCTAGGTCCGGACAATCGGATAACGGCAACGGCTGATCAATTTCTCACGGGAACGACCAGTTCAGGTGCAGCAGGACTTCCGCAAAAACATTATGTGGGTGCCTATAGGTCTTGGGATGCTGCGGTAGATTTACGTCCCACCCCAGCATTTTTGCAGTGGTTTGTCTCAGGAACTAGAGCAGATTTGATTAACAAAAATTGGGTTCTAAACCCAAATATTGGCAATTCTTGCGAACTTGTCGGAGTGAATGTAGTCGGTGCTAGTGGAGATCGAGTCAGTGTTCCTTGGGTCACTAATGATCTTGGTGTTAAAGGGCGCAATCAATTCGCTTGGTGGGTGAGTGATCTCGGCTCGAAAGGAATGATGGGACAATCTAAAAAAATGCCCGCTGGGAATGCGCTGGCTGCCCGTGAAGGGATGCAAACCATGCCTGGATATGACATTGGTCAAGTCTCCATTAACGGTGCTCGCCCTTTTGACTTAGTGGATACTACCAGTGATGCGATGCAAAAGACGGTGTCCATGCCAACTGCTTCGTTGCTAACTGGCAATACGACACCGCTTAGAGGAGGCTTTCACGATCTTACCGCTTACAATCGTGCGCTGCTAACAAATGTCCGAAGCGGAGGGTTCAAAAAGGATCTATCGTTTTATTTGGAAAAAGACAGTGCGTCTAAACCAACGGAGGCTCTATACACCACAACAGAAGGCAGTAATTCAAGAGTGGGAATCAATATGTCGGAACTTTGGTTGCACTATAATATGTACAAAGAACTTAGACAGGGTGGAGGCTTTACTTATACTTCTGGTGGTTCGCTAGCTGCATCGAATAGTTACTTGCAGATGGAAGGAAGTATGAGTGCTGCGCTCACGGATGACGAGTACTACTACAAACAGCCTACGATCATTCAATACCAGACATTACTTTCTTTCCGAGCTAAGCCTGCTGTTGAGGCTGGTGTCAGTGGCGCTTATCTTCAAATCGTGGTGGATCCGATTATCACTTATTGGAATCCTCTTGATGTGCCAGTTGTGGTGAGTCCGGCCTACAATTCTATCAAATTTTGGCAATTGCCTTATGATATAAAAATTGTGTTAGGCAATAGAACGGTGAATGCGAGTTTGCAAAATTGTCTTGGTGGTGGTGAGTGGCATTATTTAACCGTGATTGCGGGCAAAACACAGCCGTTGATTTTAAAGCCAGGAGAGGTTTTGATGGTCTCGCAGACACCAAATACGGCATTGGTGGAGAAAGATGCAAAAGGAATCGGATCAAATTATTTCGATGCCGTGGCGGGTTGGAATTTCGGCGGTGGTATTGCCTATTTTTATGGAGGCACGAAGTTATTTCTCAAAGATGGGGATTCCTTCTCTTATGAAGTGAATCCGAACGGAGTCATCTCCTCGGGTTCACGCCGCTGGTCAGTCAATCATCACGAAGTTTATTACAAAGAAGACCGAGCTGGGCGTGGTGAATCGATTGGTATTGGGGGGATTTATGTGGACTATATTTATGGCCAACCGAACGAAGATTCCAATCCTAAGCCCGATGGTGCGCGATTGACTGGAATATCGAGACCTGATTTTTTTGGAAAAATTCCGCCCGCGAGCACTCGCAGACTTACCTATCAACAATTGTTGGGTCGCAAGGAGCCTTTCATGCTTTATTCGTATCGAGCGAAAACAGAAAAAGGCTCGGAGCGTCCTTCCCGTTTTCTAGCGCGTTTCAATCCCAAAGCCATGCTAACAGATTATTACGACCTGAGCAATCAAGAGCTCGATGTGCTTCCATATGAAGTGCAAATCAATCCGCTTAATAGTTTCAAAACGCCGTTGTTAGAAGTTAGCACGAATGGAAATGCCTACTATGGTGGCGGCATGAATGCTCAGGATGGTAATTCCTTTATTTGCACCCACGCGGTGCCGCGTGAGCCGATCTATTCGCTGGGTGCGATGCAGCATGCTTTTGCTAATGGTTTTACTTCCTTATCTCCTCAATCGGGCTACGCGGTCATCAATGGCAGGCAACCCGCACTTCCAGCGATGAGTCATCCTATCGGGAATTCTTTTGCTCCATCAATGATTGCTGCTAATAAAACGAGCACCGTGATTGGCGGTCCACGGTTACTCGCAGACCATTCTTATTTGTGCAATCGAGCATTATGGGATGATTGGTTTTTTTCCAGTATAGCCCCACAAAATTCATTTAGTTTTGTGACAAAGCGGACACAGCAAAAAGTTGCTCAAGATTTTTTTGAAGGGAAACAAGCACTGCCTCTGCAGCGGTATTTGCCGGCTTTGGGTAGGCAAACAAGTGTCGGGGCCATGGCGAGGCTTTTCTCGGGAACGCGACCTAATCCTCAAGCTCACTTGATCGCTGGTTCGTTGATCGAGGCCGAAGGGATGTTTAATGTGAATTCTACTTCAGTGGAAGCATGGAAAAGCCTTTTGGGAGCCTTAAAAAAACGCGACATGGTAACGCGTGCTAACTATGTGAGCGCTGAAACCGTGACGAGTAATTATAGTGATACACCTGTGGCAAATTTAAACTCGCCAATAGAGCCAGTGGTTAAGGGAGACACGAGAGTTGATATGAAAGAGCCAACGCAGTGGAGTGGGCGCAGAACTTTGAGTGATCAAGAAATTACGGCACTCGCCACCGCAATCGTCGATCAAGTGCGCAGACGCGGTCCATTTCTTTCGTTAGCAGATTTCATCAATCGACGCATCACCACAGATGAAAATTTGGCTGTTTCAGGCGCGATTCAAAGCGCGTTAGATTCTCCTAACGTACCAATCAACAAAGGCTTTCAAGACGTGAGCAGAGCGGTGACTTCTACGGCAAGTTTTGCTTTTCCGAGAGCAGAGAGTGGTCCCGCCGCAACTGGTATTCCTGGCATCGTGAAACAGGCAGATATTTTGACGCCGATCGCTCCTTATTTATCAGTTCGCTCTGATTCATTTCTTATTCGCTGTTGTGGTCAAAAACTCGATGCTGCGGGCAAAATTCTAGCACGTGCTTATTGTGAAGCGACAGTGCAGCGCAAAGCTGAATTTATCGACCCCGCCAATCCAACGACCGCCCTTACTGCGCAGTTGAATAATACCAATCGAAATTTTGGACGACGTTTTCAAATCATCTCTTTCCGCTGGTTAACAGCGCAAGAAATCTAACTTTTTTTATGCATCGTTTTCTTACTATTATTCTTTTTTCTTTGGCATTTACTCTTTTCGCGCAAGAACCTGTTAAGGAAGACAAAGGCGATATCCGTGTGCGTTTGCTGGCGATTGTAGCACCACCTGAGTTGGGACAAGTCTATTTATTATCAGGCGAAACCAAGTCGCCCGCGTTTGACTTGCCTACGAATAACGTGAGCGATCCAATCACAGTGACGCTAAGAGCCTTGCAGCTCAAAATGTCCTCGAAAGATACGAACCTCGCTACGATTAACTTGCCAGAGTCTGGCAAACGATTTGTGGTGATTCTCATCCCCATCGCAGCAGGTGGTTATTCGCCCTACATCATTCGCACCGATGAACTAGCATTTAAAAAGGGTGATTGTTTTTTTCTCAATCTCAGTCACAAGACGATTTTCGGGAAATTAGGCACGAAAGATCTTTTGTTAGAGCCTGGAAAATCGACCATCGCCCGACCTACCGGTGCGAGGAAGGAAAATTATTACGATATCGCTTTTGCTTCGAGAGAGGGAACTGAGGAGCGTATTCTTAGCACTTCGCGCTGGCCTGTGGATGAGCAAATTCGCAGTTATTTATTTTTCTTCGAGGATGCTAGTGGAAGCATTACCTATCGCGCAGTCGATGAATTTGTGGTAGAGGAAAAATAGGAAAGATGATCAGACATTGATTCGTGTGGTATTATTTCGTGGCAATTTTTTTTGATTGAAATGTGTTCATTGCTGCGTATCTTATCTCACAATGAACCGTTTCATTATTCCCTTTGCGCTTACCTTGGTCTCTGTCGTACCCGCCGTCGCGGTTGACTTTGTTCATGAGATCGCTCCCATTTTGAAAAAAAACTGTGCCGAGTGTCACATGGGGATCAAACACAAAGGAGGCTTCTCGATGAACACGCGCGAGGACCTATTGAAGGAAAATGACGATGGTGCTGCCGTGCTAATTGGTGATAGTGCCAAGAGTTTGCTGATGCATCAGATCACTACGGATGATGAAGATGAACGCATGCCACCTAAGGGCGATCGCTTGCAAGAAAAAGAAGTGCAACTCATCGCCGCTTGGATCAACGCTGGTGTTCCTTGGGAACCTGGATTCACCTTCAAAAATAGCACATACGAGCCGCCGTTGAAACCGCGTCGCCCGGTGCTGCCTGCTGTGCAAAATGGCCGCGCTCACCCGATTGATCGCATCATTGATGCCTATTTGACGAAGAATAAAATCACAAGCCCAGTTGCAATCGATGAAGCATCGTTTGTGCGTCGCGTTTATCTTGATCTTATCGGCGTATTGCCATCAAGTGAAGCCTTGCAAGCTTATCTAGCTGATACTCGTCCAGACAAACGCGCGATCTTGGTGCAGTCATTATTGGCGCAGAATGTTCCCTATGCCACGCATTGGATGACGTTTTGGAACGACCTGTTGCGCAATGACTACACAGGCACTGGATTTATTACCGGTGGACGCTCACAAATAAGCGAGTGGCTGTTCCGTTCATTGGCTGAAAATAAACCCTACAATCAATTTGCGAGCGAGTTGATTGCTCCTACCAAAGAAAGCGAAGGATTTGCGAATGGCATCAAATGGCGTGGCAGCGTGAGCGCCGGCCAAACCGTGCCAATTCAATATGCGCAGTCAGTAGGGCAAACATTTCTAGGCATCAATTTGAAATGTGCCTCTTGTCATGATTCGTTTACCGACAATTGGAAACTTACGGATTCATACGGTCTTGCTGCTGCATTTTCTAACGAAAAAATTGAAATTGCACGTTGTGATAAACCGACAGGGAAAATCGCTGAACCCTATTGGCTCTATCCTGAATTAGGAAAAATCGATGTTTCACAGCCACCCGCTGTTCGCTTGAAACAAGTCGCGGCACTCACCACCACCCCAGCCAATGGACGTTTCAGTCGCACCATCGTCAATCGCCTGTGGCACCGTCTGATGGGACGTGGCATTGTGCATCCTGTGGATGCGATGAGCAGTGAGCCGTGGAATGCTGATTTGTTAGATTATTTGGCAACCTATTTGGTCGATAATCAATATGATTTGAAAAAAGTGATGGCGCATATTTGTCTATCGCAAGCGTATCAATCGAAGACGGCTCCTTTGTTGACCGACGATGAATCCAAGTGGAAATATCAAGGGCCACGTGCGAAGCGCATGACAGCAGAAGAATTTGTCGATGCGGTCTGGCAAATCACTGGTACAGCTCCCGCAAAGTCGGATTTTGTGCCAAAAGCCGCACCAGCCAAAGGTGCTAGTTCAGCGGCAAAAGCCACATGGATTTGGAGCAATGATGGCGTTAATTCCCCCGCTGGTGAAACGATTGCGTTTCGTAAAAACATCGAACTGAAAAACCCTGTTGCTCTCGCAAAGGCATGCATTAGTTGTGATAACGCCTTTACCCTTTCGATCAATGGTAAAGAAGTGGTTAAAAGCGATGATTGGATGAAGCCAGTTGTGGTCGATCTAAAACCTTATTTGGTCGTTGGCGCTAATGAAATTCAAATCATCGGCAGGAATGGCGGTGCTGGACCTAATGCTGCCGGCTTGTATGTTACGATATTATTGCAGCAAGGCGATCAACGCGCTGCTATTGTTTCCGATTCCTCTTGGCAAACAACAGCTGCCGCAGGTGGTGTGATTCCTCCCAATGCGGTATGGACGAGTGCCGTGCCTTGCGGGAATCAGTTAGCATGGAGCCTCATTGATGCTGATGTCGCAAACGCCATGTCGCAAACGATTGTATCATCTAATCATATGGTCCGTGCTGGTTTGATGAAAAGCGATTTCTTGATGCGTGCCTTAGGTCGCCCGAATCGTGAACAAATTGTTACATCTCGCCCCAGCGATCTTACCACTCTGGAGGCCATGGATCTTAATAATGGCAGCGTTCTAGCTCAATTGTTAGAGAAAGGTGCCGCAAAATTGTTGGTCACTCATGCGAGTAATCCTTCTGGGATGATTGACATGCTTTATTGGCGATCTCTGTCACGTGCGCCGACCCCCGAAGAGAAAGCCTTGGCGGTAGAGGTGTTGGGCACGGCTCCTACATCGGAAACGATCCAAGATCTATTGTGGACAATTTTTATGCTGCCGGAATTTCAACTCATTCGCTAACACTTTATCCAAACTACTATGAACAATCGACGTGATTTTCTCAAAGCTCTCTCTGCCAGTACGACTGCGGCGCTGATGGCGCGGGCCCCTCGCTTGATGGGGGCTGAAGTGCTTCATCAACCAAAGGCGACTGCTGATAGTTGCATTTTATTGTGGATGGCTGGCGGCATGGCTGCTCCCGAAACCTTTGATCCAAAACGCTATCAACCATTTGTCAAAGGTGCACCGATGGCAAACATTTTGAGCACATTCCCGTCTATCCGCACTGCGGTGGACAACATCAATTTTTGCCAAGGCCTGGAAAATATTGCGTCAGTGATGGACCGCGGCACGATCATTCGTTCGGCAGTTCAAGCAGATCTCGGGTCGATTTTGCATTCGCGTCACCAATATCATTGGCACACGGGATATGTTCCTCCACAGACTGTTGCCGCACCGCATATTGGCGCGTGGATGGCGAAAATTCTCGGCCCGAAAAATCCTGTGATGCCGGCCTTCATCAATATCGGTCAGCGTCTCGAAGGAGTCGGGGAAAGCGAGGAACTGAAAGCGTTTACCACTGGTGGATTTTTTGGCTCAGAATTTGGACCGATGAATCTGCCATATCCAGATCAAGCTGCTGCCTCTGTGCGTCCGCCGAAAGGGATGACACCGGATCGTTTTCAAAGTCGCCGTGCGTTGTTGACAAAATTGTTAGCCCAATCGCCACATCGTGAATATCTATCGGATCATCAGCAAGAATCGATGCTGCGTTCACTTGATAATGCTCACCGACTGCTGTCATCGAAGGAGCGTGATGCGTTTGATATCAACTTAGAGCCGAAAGAATCCTATGATATTTATAACACCGGTCGCTTTGGGCAAGGATGCCTGCTGGCGCGTCGATTGGTGGAAAATGGTGCACGTTTCATCGAAGTGACAACAGAATACGTGCCGTTTTTCCAATGGGATACGCACAAGGATGGTCATGCCGTGGCAGAGCGAATGCACAAAGAGATTGATCAACCGATTGCGCAATTGATCAAAGACTTGGAATCGAGAAAATTGTTAGACCGGACTTTGGTGATTGTCGCCAGTGAATTTTCACGCGATGCGATGATGGAAGGCGGCCCCGGATCGCAAGCGAACGATCAAGCAACGGTCAGAGGTGATACCTTAGAAAGCCCTGCGCATTACGGCTTGCATCGCCATTTTACGCAAGGTTCCAGCGTGCTGATGTTTGGTGGCGGTGTTAAAAAAGGTCACGTCCACGGTGCGACAGCCGATGAACGTCCTCTTGTTGCGATCAAAGATCCGGTGACAATACCAGATCTCCACGCGACGATTTTTACCGCGATGGGCATTAGTCCTAAGACCGTGTTTGATATTGAACAACGACCCTTCTATGCCACCCTAGATGGCAAAGGAAAAGCAGTAGATTCGATCTTTGGCTAAAGCGCCTTAACGGACTGGCGCTGGATCACGGCGCTGATTGCGGTCGTTGTTGCGCTGCTGCGTATGGGCATGGCGGTTGTTCGATTGTGGTCCACGATTGCCTTGACGTTGCTGATTATTGCGCTGTCCGCCTTGATTCGCTTGTGGCGATTTTTGGTGGGATTTGCCGCGCAAATGACGTTCTGCCAGTGCTTCTTCATGCCACTCATGTCCATCCCAACGTGGGATTGGCATTTTGATGACTTTTTCAATGTCGCGCAAGTATTCCAATTCGTCTTCGGCGCAGAGTGAGACAGCCCGACCATCGGCACCAGCGCGCCCCGTGCGGCCAATGCGGTGCACATAAGATTCTGGTTCGTTGGGCAGATCAAAATTAACCACTAGACCTACGTCTTTTACATCGACACCGCGCGCTGCGACATCGGTAGCGACTAAAACAGGAGTGAGACCTTTGCGAAAACGATCTAACGCTTTTTCCCGAGCGGCTTGGGATTTATTACCATGAATTGCATCCGCAGGGAATCCCGCGATGCAGAGGCTCTTGGCGAGTTTGTTCGCGCCGTGTTTGGTGCGACTGAAAACGATGGTCAATTTTCCTTCTTTCGCGCGGTTCTGTTCTTGCAAAAGTTGCTCTAACAAATTGCGCTTATTTTGACGATCCACGAAACAGACACTCTGGTTGATGCGCTCCGCTGTGGTCACTTCAGGTTGAATGCTCACATGGGCAGGATTATGCAAAATCGTCTGCGCTAACGAAACGATTTCCGGAGCAAGAGTTGCTGAGAAAAATAACGATTGGCGTTTGGCAGGGAGCATAGAGACGATGCGCTTCACATCGCGCAAAAATCCCATGTCAAGCATGCGATCGACTTCATCCAGCACGAAGAACTCTACAGCAGATAGGTCAATGAAACGTTGATCGATGAGATCTAACAAACGTCCCGGTGTTGCTACGAGAACGTCTACACCACCACGCATGGCGGAGATTTGTGGGTGAGCACCTACGCCGCCGTAGATCAATGTTTGGCGGAAGCGGACTTCTTTGCCGTAAGTGGTAAAACTTTTTCCTACTTGTCCCGCTAACTCACGAGTCGGAGCCAGCACCAAGGCGCGGCATTGACGCGAGCGAGGCGTTTTGGGATTGAGTTCTAGCGCATTAAGAATCGGCAAGGCAAAGCCAGCAGTTTTGCCGGTGCCAGTCTGCGCACAGCCGAGAATGTCGCGTCCTTCTAACAAAAGAGGGATTGCTTGTGCTTGGATTGGCGTGGGGGTTTCGTAGCCTAGTTGTTTAAGAACGCGGTGAAGGGGCGCAGCCAGTGGCAGCGCATCGAATGTAGTCATGGTCATGTGTTGTGGGGCAAGCTCTGCCTGAGTCAATCAAGTGCTTGCGATGTCGATGAGATAGAAGGCCTAAAACAATCTCTCATCGATGAAGACCGGAAAAGGGTAGAGCCGTAAAATCGACTCCCGGAAGATGGTTGAAATTCATCTAGCCGCAGGTGCTATAGTTGATTTCATTGGAATAGCAAGATTTTTCTTTAACAGAAATTTTTTCTGTTACAGCGAGATCTGCGCGCCGAGTTCCACTACACGTGATGGAGGCAAGGAAAAATACGCTGTTGCGGGTGTAGCATTGCGAGTCATCCACGCAAAGATGGCGAGTCGAAAACGCTCCCAGGCATTGAGGTTGCGGCTGACGGCATAGGTTTCGCGACCTAGAAAAAATGTCGATTTTTGTGAGTCGTATTTCAATCCATCGACGAGGTGTAGTTTGAGTGTGGCGGGCACATTGGGCGTCTCCGAGAATCCAAACCGCAGGTGCAGGAGGTGAAATCCTTGACCGAGTTCGGTGATGTCGAATCTCTCGCTATCGGCAGCATGAGAGCTATCGAGCGTTTCCACATGCAGCAGCATCACGTATTCATGAAGCACTTGGTTGTGCTTGAGATTGTGCAGCAGGGCCAGGGGAATGCCACCGGTTTTTCCGCACATGTAGAAGGCAGTGCCTGAAACGCGATGAATGCCTTTGCGATCGAGATCCTCGATCAGCAATTCGGCGGGGATGGAGGCTTTTTCCATGCGTTTGCCGAGTCGCACACGGCCCCAGCGCCACGTAGTCATAATGAAAATCCCTACAAAAGCAACGGCAAGGGGCATCCAGCCGCCGTGCATAATTTTTGCTCCATTGGCGACAAGGAAGGAGATATCAATGATCAAAAAACAAGCCGTGGCGAGATTGCTTTTCCACGGTGCCCAGTTCCACACCGATCGCGATGCCTGGTAAAATAAGATCGTGGTGACGGCCATCGTGATCGAAATCGAAATGCCATAAGCCGCCGCGAGGTTGCTCGATTTTTCGTATTTGGCGATCAGGAACAAGCAGGCGATCATTAGAAACCAGTTAACCGGCGGCAGGTAAACTTGGCCTTTTTCTGTTGCCGAAGTATAAAGCATTCGCAAGCGCGGCAAGCAGCCGAGTTGGATTGCCTGTGAGGTCAGCGAAAAGGCTCCAGAAATCAAAGCTTGGCTGGCGATAATGGCCGCAGCTGTAGCAAGAATGGTCAGTGGTAAAATTCCGTGCTCGCCAGCCAGGTTGTAAAAGGAATGGGTTGTATCTGGATGCAACTGCACCAGCGCCGCTTGGCCGAGATAGTTCAGCGCCAGTCCGGGAAAAACCACCCAATACCAAGCTTTGCGGATCGAAGCGGCGGAGAAATGCCCGAGATCGGTGTAGAGCGCTTCACCTCCTGTCACCGACAAGAATACGGCAGCTAAGATCGGCAAGGCATGGATGTGCTGGTGATACAAAAATTTTAACCCTTGCAGCGGGTTGAGCGCATAGAGGATAGAAGGACATTTCACGATCCAGAAGAGACCCATGAGCCCTAGCGTCGCAAACCACAACAAGATGATCGGGCCAAAAAGCACACCCACTTTTCCTGTGCCATGACGCTGGATCGCAAATAGCCCCACAATCAGGGTAAGGGCGATTGGCACCACATACTGCCCTAAGTTCGGCGCTTTCACGGTCAGGCCCTCCACCGCGGAAAGCACGGAAATCGCTGGGGTGATCATGCCATCGGCATAAATTAACGCTGCACCTAATAAACCCAGCGCAAAGATCCACGGACGATCAGCTAGTCCTTTCGCCGCACGACTGCCCCGAACTAGCGCGGACAGTGATAAAATTCCGCCTTCTCCTTTATTGTCGAGTCGCAACACGAGGCTTACGTATTTGAACGTAACGATCAAAATTAATGACCACAGTATCAGGGAAGCGGCACCAGCCAAGTTCTGGGCAGTGGTATCGACGTGGTCGGCAAAACATTCGCGAAAGGCATAAAGGGGACTGGTACCGATGTCGCCAAAGACGATCCCGAGCGCGCCGAGAGCGAGTTTCCACTGCGACGATTTTGATTGTTGTGCTTGGCCTCCCATACTTTCCCGCAGAGGGCGGGGGGGGGTTTTAGTCGATCAACGGCATGATGGCGAGAAAAAATATTAATTTGCTTCTCGGTCATGGAGAACTGCCTATCATGACGCCATGAATGTGCGAGTTTTTACTTTTTCGCTACTTTTTTTCTGTGGAGCAAATGCGGAGGAATTCAATTACTCAGAAGAGAATGTCCCACCCTATCAATTGCCCAATCCGTTGCAAACCACCACTGGATTGCCAGTCACTACTGCGGACCAATGGAACAAGATTCGACGCCCTGAATTGCTTTCACTCATCGAACAA
>CAIRGO010000304.1 GCA_903878115.1 Akkermansiaceae bacterium
ACCGCCTTCTCGACTACACCTTCATGGTCATTAAAGAATTCGAAGAAAAAAATCTCATGAAATACCCAGTGACAAACTACAAATACTTCACTAAATTACCCACCACCTAAATTCCTCAGACACACTTTTCTGTAGGGTCTCATTGGAATACCGTAGCGGCTGACTTAGCCGCGCCGCTTGGGGAAACTCACTGGCCGGTGACCTTGAGTCGAGCGAATTTCGCGGTGTCCGGCGATGTGGGACACTCAGGGTGACGGTATCGAAGCCGGTCGGCGTGTCCTTGAAGACGATGACGCCGGGATTGTTGGCGGCGGCGATGTCATTTCAACTCCCCGAAGATGGTAAGGCTGAGGACTCTAAGTCCAACTGTATCATCTTGTAACAAGAGCAGCATGTTTCGGGAGTTCGGATTGCCGGAGACTAAACGATCGTAGCACGGCACAGGATTCGCATCGGCATCCAGGTAGGAAGCCACTACCGGATACATCCCGTTTCCGTCGAGGGTGGGCTTGGCGAGCACCTGTTGTCCCGCCTCAACCTTGTTTTCCTTGGAGTCTAACGACACCAAGCCGTTACGTGGGCTGAAATTGATGATCAACACGGACCCTTTGATGAATCCCGTTTTCTCCGGATCGACGACAGTGGCTTCGTATGTCTTTTTCCCCACATTCGCGTTCAACACCACCAGCGCGCTAGTGATATCGACGGGGTATTGGAAGTGGCCGATGGATTTCAGGGTTTTCCCTTCCCGCAGTGCCAGATGAAGATCACCGACCTTGGCGGGCAACCAGTCGGAGACGAGGGATGCTCTGAGTGTGACCGTGCCAAGTTCCACCAAGGCGCCCTTTTCATCAGACGACGCGAGAACGATTTCCTGTTCCTCGGCCAGGCTTGTGGCGCAGATGAAACGCAGTTGGGGTTTGCTTGTCTTTTCGTCTGACTTGGAGCCGGACTTTTGGCCCAGCGCGGGCGACAGGAAAGCGAGGAAGAGAGCCGAGAAAGTTAGGAAAGACCGTGATTGGAGTAAATGGGACATGTGTGTTTGGTGGTTGCGAAGTGACGGGAGGAATTCATTCAAACGGGCCGAACTCGGAAAGGGTCATCGCCCGCAGTCCAGTGTCCGGATCGGGAAAAAGGAGGATGAATGTCCGGGTGTTTGGGTTGAAGGAGACGCGGTGGTCGTAACAGAGCACGGTATTCTTGTCTGCGTCGAGATGACCGACCAGCATGGGATACATGCCGTCGGCGTCGGCCGTGATGGTCTCCACGACCTGCTGGCCGGAAGCCACCGTGTTAGTTTTTTTCCCCATTTTCACAAACGCGGTGATTTTGGAATAGTTGACAACGAGAGCCTTGCCTTTCTGGAAATCGAGCTTTGCCGAGTCGACTAACTGTACACGATAGACTTTTTTCTCCATATCCGGCAGTAGGATAAGGATGACGCGTTTCATGGTCGTAGAAATCGTAAACGATCCGATGGAAGTCAGCTCCGCGCCTTTTTTTCTGACGATATGGTTCAACCCGACAGGGACTGGGATCCAGTCCGTGATTAATGTCGAGTTCAGCGTAAGGTCACCGGACTCGATCCATTTCCCATCCTCTGTTTTTTTGGCTAGAGTGACCGCCTCATCCTTGCCATTCAGGCTCTGGACGCAAACGATGCGAACCATGGCTCCCTCCTCCTTTTTTTCAGGATCAGGTGCTTCTTGAGCGCGGCTTTCTTCCGTCAGAAAAAGCGTAGCCAGAATGAAAAGAATGCACGAGGCGGCGTAGCGAAGGATCATGGTTTTGTAGAGTTTGGAATATTCCTAGAGGTTTTAGATTTCATCCGGACTGAGCCAGCGGAAAGACACAATGTTGAATTTCCTGCCGAACGCTGTGTTCACGGCCGAAAGGCTTGCGGATGCTTCTGGAGGATTGGTCGGATCCACGAATTCAGGCGTGCGTTGGACGACGGCTTCACACCACGCCCTCGCTTGGAGATTGCCCGCCGCGTCGCGAAAGTCTCCATAGGTGCGGATGACAAAGGTGTCTCCGCGCACCGTGATCTGGGAGCCAAAGGCGGTCAGCAGTGCGCCCTGGCTCAAAAATCCGGCGGCACCGACTCCCCGCGCCGGAGCTGGCTCGCTGGCCAGGGTGTCTTTTCCGGCAAACATCGGAACGTCCGCCGGGTCCAGTTTTCGGCCTGCCGTCGTGAAACGACTGTTGATGCCGGATTTGTCGATCGCCGCCTGCAGGGCGCCGAGGGCGCGTTGCGTGGCATCGGAGCTGTTGGGGCGGCGGTTGATAAAGTCCGCCAGGTTCAGGAAGGGCCCGCGGGCTTTCACCTCGGTGACGATGGCTTTCGCAATCCTTTCTAGTTCGCTATCCGAGAGATCGCGGAAGCCCGCCCAATCGCCTTCCGCGCCGCTGGTCGCGGATTTCACGGCGTATCCGAGGGTCCCGAAGGGATGGGTCTTCTTTGAGGCGGTGCCGTTGGCATCAAGCAGTTGCTGATCCCTCACGCTTGTGAGGAATGCTTTCCATGCGGTCTCGGAGGTGGAGTTCACGTTGAACGCCCCATCGACGAGCAGGTATTTGGTGAGCTTATTGATTGCCTCCGGTTTGAGATTGTCGCCGTTGAAAAGCTCTGCGAGAGCCTCCGTGGCCGACTTGTGGGGATGGAATGTGAGACGAGTGTTGCGCAGGTTTGCGGTTCGTGCGGCGAGATCCATGAATTGTTGCTTCTGACTGCGGATGTCGCTGTTCCATGCGGCGGAAGGGCCAGGCTTGACGATTCCGCCAAGAAACCATGAGTCCCATAGAGCCGTGTTCGCCATCCAAGACTGGTCGTGGTAGGTGCCGTCTTGCACGAGACCGGAAGAGAGGAAGGGGTTCGTCCATGAGTTGCCGATAGACTTCGCAAGTGTCACAATGGTCGCCCGCGGTTCCCATCCGGTTCCGGTAAATTTTGCATTCGGCAGGGTGGGCAGGTTGTCCGGGTCGATGTTCGGGTCGGCGTTCTGGTTCTTAACAGAGGCGTCGTTCGTATTGCCGTTGAGTGCCGAACTTCCCGTAAAGCGTGAGTTGAATCCGCAGGCGATCGCGTTCTCGAAGGCTCCGAGGGAAATGGGGGGGGCGAGCGGGATTCTGCGCTTGACCACCTGCTTGTTGCCGCCCAACAAGCCCGGCTCTCTTGCTCCTCCGTGGTACGCGTTTTGTCCGGTGCTGTCAGCCATGGTGCGGTCGTTGCCGAACTTGTAGTCCATCGGTTCAGCGATGGTCAGCAGTTGCGAGTTGTGCATTGTCGGCAAAAAGTTTGCGGACGAATTCGTGAGGGAAACCATTTTGGAGGTTGCCGGCTCATGCATCAGGTATGGGCGTGAGGTCAGCGCGTTCGGTGGCTGGAGGCTGGTGCGACTTCTCTCGACATTGGTCAAGGTCGTAACCATGACTACCGGCATAGGCTTTCCGATGAACTCCTGAACCGTAGGCATGGACGTAGCCTGAGGCTTGATCGAGCTCGGCATGTAGATATTCATCGGCGCAGTTGTCATCGCGCTACCCCCTCCACCCCCGAATTCGTAGGTGCGTATTTTGACGCCCGAGCTGCCGATTTTAGCATAGTTTGAAATCCATCCGCTCGGCGTGCCTCCGAGTCCAGAGCCGATTGGCACCATCGTTAAATCCATTTGGTCCGTTGGTCGGAGGCCGGTGGCGCGGAGACCGTCTACTGCCGGATCCCAATTATTATTCGAGTCCCATCGTCTATCGCTGATGCTTAAGCCGCCACGGGGCGCATAGCCGCGCGTCAGGTTGACGCTCTCTGATGACGTGTCGGTGACGGAGGCCCCGAACACGGCGGCCTCTCCCGCTTCCAGCGTGAAGCCCCCGAGGATGGAGGATTTGAACAAGCCAGAGTTGATTGCTTGTACTGTATGAGTAATGGCTGGGACGCTAGGTGTTCTGCCTGGCCTTTGGATATTCCACTTGGGCGTGTAGGGGAAGCCCTCCGTTTCCGTGCGGAAAGGCACGCTGGCCGACCACACGGTCGGGATATCGTTTGGGTTTGAGAGGGCGACGATGACGTCCATGGTGGCATCAATACGATAGGTGACGGGAGCGGTTCCCGCTTCGGGTGACGCGATGAAGGCTAGAATAAGACTCACCGCTTCCAGGGTCGGGATGCGATACATGAAGAAGCGATCGTTTAATATATCCGATTGGCTGCCCTTGCTCGCCAACTTCGGTTTCCCGTTGCTCCAGTCCACCTCGCGGTGGATCTCATGGAAAAGGTGGAGTTCCTCGAGATTGATGCCCCAGCGGTTCGCGCCGGCGGCATTTGTTGGCAGGCCTGGCATGTTAGAGATTACTCCGGCATTCGTGATGTCGAAGCGGTTCATCCGGCCATTTGCCAGGTAAAGCGGCTTATTTTCCAGTTCGGTGATTGGACGAGACAGCAGATTGGAGAGATCCCTCTTGAGTCTCCCCGCGCGCACATCAGCGATCACACCATTGGAATAAACCGTGACATCGTGGCTGAAGCGACCCAGCCCACCCGTGCCGAGTCCCGCCGCGAGGTTCGTGCTGGCGGTGCTGACAACCGCCGAACGTTGACCCGGTTTCCAGTCGAAACTTTTCAGTTCCGTGATGGCCTTATGACCGACATAACGAGGTGACTGTGAATCGAAAAGGGGATTGGACGCGACGGAGGCTCCCCCCCCGGCGTTGATCTTCGCCTTGGTTGACTCGTCGGAAGTCCACCATGCGATCATGCCTTTACTGTTGCCCCGGTTGACAGGTAACATGGGGGCTTTGATCTGATCCAGGGGCTGTCCACTCGCGGACAGGCTCTTTGATCCGACCAAAAGAATTTCCGCGGTCCCGGCCGGGGCACCGCTTGCCGCGTTGGCTCCTGAAACAAGCCATCTGCGGAACTTCGGAGCGCGGCTTTGCGGGGTTTCGGGTGTGCTCGAGTTATCATTCCACTTCCATGCATCGTAAACGGCGGTCCAATGCGGTTGTCCGCTGGTTGCGACACTTCCCGCATCGCTTGGAGCGGAAATGCGCGAGTCCGGGCCCATTTGCTTTTGCAACTCGCCGATGGCCATCATCAGCGCCAGCCGGGCGTTGGCGCGTGCTTCGGCAGCGGCTTGTCCCTGTGCGGACGACCGCAGGGTAATGCTCGACAAGGTGAGCAGACCGACTGCGATGATCGTCAGCAGAATCATCAGGGAGAGGGTGACGATGAGTACGAAGCCGCGTTTGGCCGAAATGGCGCGGGTTGCTTTCGAAGGGTTCATGGAATTAATGGGTTTGGGAGATTGGGGCTGTGACAGGCAGGGCTTTCAATTGATAGGAATTTGCTTTTGGGGTTGATCTGCCTGGAAGAGAAAATGAGTGGATCGCAGTGCGGGGAAAAGGGAGAATTTGGGTAAAGCTGAAATTCTCAAATGAAGAGAGCGCTCCAGAGATCGACCTGACAATAATCCCGACAGTTATTTTCCGTCACGAACGTAGATATCGAGACCGCTTTGGCAAGAATTTTTTGCAGCGATTTTTCGGATTGGAAAACAGGCGGTATGCAGCCCCCCCCCCCTCAGGTGTATTCTAGAACTAGAGTCCGACCGTCGTCCAGTTGGATTTAGGGTAACTGCCATGTATGATTGCTAGGAATTTGATTGCTAGGAATTTGCTTTTGGGGTTGATGTGCATGGAAGAGAAAATGTGAGCTTCAAAGAGCGGAAAAAAAGGGGGGGGTGACTTGCGTGGCAGCGAGTTTCTGTTGGGCGTGCAACGGGAGACATGCTGCGAACAAGCAGGAGGCGAGCAGGAATGAATTGAGTGGGATCATGGAAAATGACGGTTAGATTTTTGGACTATCAAAAATCACTCGGCGATCCATTTTTTCCATTCGGCTTCGGCTGCATTCGCATCGATCGTCCGGTCAGCGGCGATCACGCGGTAGCGGCGATGCGAGACCGCCGCGTGCGCGTCATCGAGAGGCAGCGGCTGGTTCATCACCGGATTGAAATTCACGAATGGCGCGCCATCGTGCATCTTGGAATCCCAGACGCGGAGTTTCTCAGGCGTTCCAGCCTGTTTTTCCGCAGCACTCATGATGAGCACGGTGGCCGTGCCTTTTGGAGTCGGCCCGCTCACCATCAGCCAACGTGCGAGTGTGCCGTTGGCGTCGTCGCGCCCCTTGCCGCCGCTGGTGGTCATGGTGCTGTTGTCCTTGTTCCATGATGCCGGGCCGCGCCACGAAAACCCGCTGTAGCGATAAGCGGTGATCGTCACCGGAGCTCCCGCTGCTTTCTGTTGCAGGGATAAATCCAACATGGTGGCATCCGCGCCGAGTGTGAGGGTCACACGCGCCGTTTCATTAATCGCCACCCGAGGCTCGGCACCTTGTGGTTTGATCACGGTTTCATTGTGGAACTCCCATTCCGATTTTTTGGGATCGCTGGAAAGGGTCTTCACACTCCGCGCCACATGCGCACCCTGACCTTCCTGGATTTCCCAGGTGTTGAACTTCTTGCCATCCACTTCGACGAATTTCCACGGCCACCAAAGCCCGAGGTGGTGAAGGTGGTCGGATGGCTGAACCGTCGTACACACGAATCCGGCGGGTGTGCAGAACGGGTGAACAAACGCGCTAGACGCGAATTTTTCGCCGCCAGTCGGGTTTTGCAAGAGGGCCGTTTGCCACCCGAATGCAACCCGACGATCGCTTTGAATCTCGATCCGATCGGGTTCTTTGGCGTGGGTGGTGGATGACAGGATCATCCATCCCAAACAACTCAGGATTCCAAGGAAGCAATTGCGGCTAGGGGTCACTTTCATAATCGACGATGAGATATCGAGTTAGGCTTCACAAGATTGAAGTGCCGCCCTGAGGTAGCCGCGGGCAAATGCCATGCCAGCGTGCCAAGGTGCGGTGCAGGTCATCTGCGGAGCATGCGGGTATGATTGATTATTGATTGATTGCTAGGAATTTGCTTTTAGGGTTGATGTGCATGGGCAAGAAAATGAGAGGTTTGAAGAGCGGGGAAAAGGGGGGTGTCTTGGTGAATTAGGCAGGGACCCTAGGCAAGTATGGTTTCTTTCAAAAAGCCGGTCTTGTTGAATTGAGTATGAATTGCCTCCGCCAAAAGCGAATTCCCAGCATTGATTCAAGCCTTGCGGCGGCGGCGAGAGACAATGCAGAAGGTGCTGAGGCCCAAAAACACAAGCGCTGACGGCTCGGGGATCGCCATCAGGGCGATGTCGTTGCCGCCAGTGAAGGTGCCGGTGTTTGATCCTGCGTAGTTGGCGGTGTAGCTGATCCGCCATTGGTAACCGCCGAGATCGATGGTGTCCAGGTCGTCTAAGCCGGAGAAGGTGCCGGTGATCGCGTCGCTTCCGTCGTTGTTCAGAATGAACAGCAGTTGGTCATTCACAGGCGTGTAGCCGACGGTGGCCGTGAGCAAGCCGCTGAGATTGACTGTGC
>CAIRGO010000305.1 GCA_903878115.1 Akkermansiaceae bacterium
CATCCCAATAAGTCGTTCCGCTGACGGTATTCGCCTCAATGACAAGTCCGCCACTCACTCCCTCAGCCATTCCAAACACGGCGCGAAAGCCACTTGCAATTGTCGCCGTGGAACGTACTTGAAACTGCATCCCCCAATTGTCTGTTGGAATGGTTTGGTTATCTGAGCCTGCTCCAAACATATACAAGCCTTGGAAGTTGCTTCCACTTGTGTTAGCATAAGCAGTGCTACCAGCTGCTCCGGCTGGACTGGAGGTTAGAACGGTGGTTCCAGTGCTGTTATTGAAGTTATTAGTTTCTCCATCGTTGATACTGAAGCTATCGCCACCAACTGTAGTTCCTTCGCCCAGAGGCCAGTAGGACTCCAGGGTAACGATGGAGTATGCGGATTGTGACAGAGCGAAAGCGATCAGCGTGAATGCGTATGTTCTGACGTAAGTGGTCACCGCGCAGCTAGCCATGCGCACAGTGTTTAACAAGGATCGAAAAAATAAGGTTTCTTGTTTCATGGTTTATGGTTTATGGTTTAATTAGTCATCTGTTGCCGTTACACTGGTGGATTGCCGTGCGCAAATGAGAAGCAATGTGTAGTTAGACCGTGCATACATGAACAAGTTACCAATTTTTTGAAAAGTGTCTACGCCTGCTGTCTCATGTATGCGTGTATTGTCTCATTTGTATTTGATTGTATAACAATATCTGCTATAAAGAACGCATGAAAGCTGCGAGGGAGAGTATTAAAAAGCCAGCGGGACATTCGTTTCGTTTGTTGCGTTGGCAGAAATCTCTGCGTGAGGTAGATAGTGTGTTGGAACCGGGTAAGAGTGAACGAATCAACAGTGCTGGTACGCATTGGCATTATCATGAGGAAATGGAATTGACATTGTTCCTCAAAGGAAAAGGAACACGATTTGTGGGTGATCACATCGGTTCATTTGTGGCGGGTGATCTTGTCTTGTTAGGCGGCAAGTTGCCTCATTATTGGAATGCTCAAGGTGTTTCACAAGGCATTTCAGTGCAGTGGCATTTCCCACCATCTCATCCATTTTGGTCTTTTCCTGAAAATCAATTGCTGGCCGATTTTTTTCAATCATCACAACGAGGATTGCGATTATCAGGAGAAACATCAGTGGCGGTGGCGATGTTAATGCAAGAGTTGCTCATGAGTGAGAAAGAAAAACGACTTGCCCTTTTGTTTGCCATATTTTCGCGTTTGCAGAGTGCAAAGAAAAACGAGAAACATTTCCTCTCGCATCAAACGTTTTCGCTTTCCACACAGTCAACTTATCAAGAATCCATTGCGAAAGTGGTGCGCTATGTAATCGCTAATTTCCGTGAGCAGTTGAATCGTGATGACTTACTTAAGATCTCTGGGCTCACACGTGCTACATTTTCACGACAATTCAAATTGCATGCCGGGCGAAGTTTTAGCGAGTTGGTGAATCAATTACGCATACATGCCGCCTGTCGCGAATTGCGAGATAGCAATCGCAGCGTGTTGGAAATTTCACTACACTGTGGTTTTACGCAAATATCCTTTTTTAATCGTCTTTTTCGGCGTGTTCACGGCTGTAGCCCAGGCGAGTATCGCGCTAAGAAGAAAAGTGACGTCTAGCAATCAAACTTCAGTGGGGGTTCCTGCTGTGCCCGTGAGTGGCTGCATCATCCGTTGAGGAATGAGAAAGCGCAGTATGCCAGCACGCGACGGAGGTCGGATTTCAAAAAATGCGAGAGATCCTTTGCGCACTTCCACTGCACCGCCTTCGCCATTGGTGATCCAGGCAATGAGCGAGGAGAAGTCTGGTTCGTGCCCCACAAGACAAATGCGTTTGAATTCTTGGAAACCACACAACTCGCGCAAGGCACTATCGGGGTGCATGCCGCAGGCCAACCATGATTGCATGACAGGGCCTGGCAGGCCAGCCGCTTGGCAAAAATGCTCAGCTGTTTGCTTCGCTCTTAACAGCGGGCTGGTAAGCACGATTTCTGGAAGTAATCCAGCGGCACGCAGGTAGAGTCCAGCGCGCTTCGATTGATCAATGCCTTTTTCTACCAATGCGCGCGCGCTATCACCACCAGGATTATTATGCGCTTCGGCTTTGCCGTGTCGTAGTAAAATGATTTCCATATTCAGTGGCTTTCATCACATGGTCATGCCGCCATCCACTGCCAATACTTGACCGGTAATGTAGCGAGCTTGTGGACTGGCGAGGAAAAGTACGGCTGCAGCGATATCAGCTGTTTCGCCAAAAGTTGCTAGGGGAATTTTCGTGAGAACTTCTTCGCGCACTTTTTCTGGAAGTTCACCTGTCATGTCAGTGGTGATGAATCCTGGTGCGACGGCATTGCTGGTGACCATTCGCCCAGCAAGCTCGCGGGCCACAGCCTTGGTAAAGCCGATTAAGCCAGCTTTACTCGCGGAATAATTCGCCTGTCCTGCATTACCGATCAATCCAATGACTGATGCGATGTTGATGATGCGCGGATCTTCTGCTTTCATCAAGGTGCGCATAAAGGCCTTCACGGTGTTGAAGGCGCCCTTAAGATTGGTGTCGATCACGGTGTCCCAGTCTTCTGATTTCATCCGCATCAATAGCCCATCACGTGTGACTCCTGCGTTATTGACCAGAATATTTACGTTGCCGAAATCTGCAATGATTTGCTTGCCCATTTCCTGCACGGCATCGTGATCGGCGACGTCAACGGCATAGGCCTTTGCTGCTCCGGGATGGGTAGCGTTGATTTCATCCGCTACCGCTCCACAACTTGATAGGCTTCGGCTCACCACGGCTACGCGTGCTCCTTGGTCAACGAATGCTTTTGCAATCGCTTGACCGATCCCACGGCCACCTCCGGTGACGACAGCTACTTTTCCTGAAAAAATTGGCATGCGCGGAATTTGCTCATTTTTGCTATCACAGTCAAAACAAACCTTTGCTAGTTTTTTGCGCATGCGCTGTCCTTACTTCCATAAAGCTCTCGAAGAAAGCTCTGCTGAATGTCCCTCCTGCAAATTGACTCTTAGTCGTGCGCCCGCATTGTTAGGACCAGTGCCGCGTTTTGCCCCGGGCCTGGATGAGGCCTTGCGGGTTCTTGAAAAACGTGATGTCAAAAAGTTAGGAGAGCGCATTGATGAAATGCAGCGTCGATTCCCTCAAGTGAAAATGCACATCATTGTGCGAGATTTCCCGTCCAACCATCCGTTTGATTTATTTTTATTTTGGATTTTTAACCATGCGGGGTTGTCGGAGGAGTCGCATAAAGGTGGTGAAAATCGAGATATCTTATTGGTGATTGATCCGTCGCAAACTCGCTGTGGTTTGATAGTAGGCTATGGATTGGAGCCGTTTTTACGCGATGAAACACTCGATCATTTATTAGAATTGGCTGAGCCAGCCTTCCGCGATCAGCGCTGGTTGGATGGGTTCATCACGATCATTGATGGGCTAGATCAATTGCTAGAATCGGCCGCCATTGATTTAGCCGAAGCGATGGGTGTGCCGACACAACAATCCATCACTCCAGTGGACGGAGAATATTGATCTTCCTTCAAAAAATAATCTTTTGTTTTTCCTACATTCTCTGTGCTATGAAAAAGTCTAGTCATGAAATATTTTATTGACTGTTTAAGAATGCTTGCTTTAATCTCCCTTGTCACAAGAATCAACCCACTGCCCTATAATTTATGAAAATCAAAAAAGCATATTTTATCCGTTTCGCAAAAATCTCCCGATTCTCACTACTTATTGTTAGCGGATTGGCTGCGCTTCCTTCCGTTTCGAAAGCCGTTGTTCCGGTCATTAGAGATATCGATCTCGATGACGACGGCATTTCCAATTCTACCGACCCAGATATCGATAATGACGGCAAACTCAATGGCCGTGATACAAATGTTGATGGTGGCAAAGCTAAGTCAGGACCATTCAAAGGCAGATATATTGGGGATACGTTAGTAAACGGCGATCCTTCTGAACTTGACATCGATGATGACGGATTGGAAGATGATTCCATCGCTGAATTGGATATTGATGGCGACGGTCTCAATGACGATTCTCTGTTAGAAAAAGACATCGATGGCGATGGCAGAGCAGACAATGCCCCTAATGAATTGGATATTGATGGCGACGGGGACATCGACAACTCCGCCGACGAAGACGATATCGATGGTGACGGCCACGACGATGATTCTATCGAAGAGGATGACATAGACGGTGATGGCCTGGATGATGTTTCAACGTCAGAAAAAGACATCGATGGCGATGGTCTTTCCGATGACTCGAATAAGGAAAATGATATCGATGGTGATGGCGATGATGACAATTCACTGGACGAAGACGATATCGACGGTGACGACCACGACGATGATTCTATCGAAGAGGATGACATAGACGGCGACGGCTTAGATGATGATTCAACGCCAGAAAAAGACATTGATGGTGATGGTCTTTCCGATGACTCGAATGAAGAAAATGATATCGATGGTGATGGTGATGATGATAATTCACTAGACGAAGACGATATCGATGGTGACTCAATTACAGACGACGAAGATGACGACCTTGATGGAGATGGCAAAAACTCTTCCGATGACGGTGATGACGACGGTGATGGATCGGATGATGATGAAGATTCTGACGACGATGGTGACGGTGATGACGACGATGTAGATGACGATGTAGATGACGATTGATTGTTCTTCCTTTGACTCACGAGTCCCACGACTTACCCGTTTGCGTTAGGTCTCCCATTCATTAGTCCGTGATAAGATTTCCACATCGATTGACACTAGCAACTTTTTTTGTTGGTGTCACCGTTGGTGTGGTTGGCTTATCAGCGGTCCATCGGGCGTCTGAAAAATTGCAGAGCAAATCTGATCTGCCCTCGAGCACGTATCATAACGTATCCACTTCTCAATCTAAAAAAGGAGCAAACGGCAATGGTTTTGACCTCAACCAATCTCTCACAGATATCGGAAGAGCAAGGGGAATGACGGAACCAGAAGTTGGATGGGCGCAGGGAATGGGGATGAGTAATCCACTTGAAAAAGCCGATTTTATAAGAGCTCTCATGCAATCGTGGGCGGCTAAAGATCCTCAGAGTGCGTTACAAAAAGTTAACGAATTGGCCGCGGGAAGATTCAAGAACGAATGTTATGCTGCCGCTTGCGCTGGCTGGGCAACGATTGACCCCGTCGCCGCTGCGAGATGGGTAGACCATTCTATTTCTCTGGGTCAAAAATCGGAGTGCTATGCCTCGATTGCCACGAGTTGGGCGAAATCAGCGCCCGATGCTGCTTCTGCTTGGGCATTGACATTACGTCCAGCAAATCATGCCGATGCGGCACTTTCTCAAACGCTCAAAGCCTGGTCAGCAAGTGATCCTAGTGCTGCTGCTGCTTGGGTTTCAACGCAACCAGAAGGAGAGTTTCGTGGCATAGCTCTGCTGCACCTTGCCACAGAATGGTCTGATATGGATCCTAGTGCTGCTAGCAAATGGATCGCTGGACAAATTAGCTCAGATCGGTCAAGTGAGATGATCGACGTTTTGCTAAATCATTGGTCTTCCGACGACCCTCTCGCCGCCGTAACCTGGGTAAAATCGCTACCCGAAGACATGCAAGGTGAAAAAAATTCGATGGTGCTATCTGTTTGGGCTACTAGTGATCCCGCTGCGGCTTCCGCTTGGGCCGCTACTTTTCCCCCTGGTGTAGGCAGAGAACGTGCAATTCCCGTTTTGGCAGAATCATGGGCGACAAATGATCCACAGGCTGCTGTTACCTGGTCGCTTACGCTTCCCGATTCTACGGAAAAATCATTAGCACTCGATCAGGCGGTCAGAATTTGGTCGATGAATCAGCGGGATACACTAAACGAGTGGATCAGCATGCAACCCAAGGGTTTAGAGGCTGATCATCTTCGCGCCACAGCTTCTATCGTCATTGCAGAAAGTCAGCCTTTGGAAGCCGCGACCATGGCCACTGAGATTACCGACCCTGCGACAAAACAAGACGCCATCGTTGACATTGTTCGACAATGGAAGAAATCTGACGCAAAAGCGGCAGACGAATGGTTGAAAACACAGTCGCTCGACGCTGATACCAAGCGACTGTTGGAACACTAATGATTAGCTGATAATGCTCAATGGTTTCGTCGTCTTCCAGTTGCCGCGTGTGAAATCGGGGAAATTTTGTGGCATGCCGTCTTCTTTCACTGATTTTTCTGACAAAGGATAAACAGCAGACCAAGCGGCGCTCTCGTAAACGTTTTGATCAAGTGGTTCGCCTTTGCGCATGCATTCAACCATGCGATACAACATCAAGAAATCCATGCCGCCGTGACCGCCCATTTTCTGGGAAAGTTCTCCCATACGGGTGTAAAGAGGATGTTCGTATTTTTTCGCAATTTCTTCCCACTGGGCATTTTCTGCCCACTCGTGGTGAGATTTAGTCACTCCCTCGATCGCCATGCGATTCGGGAAACTGGCCATGGTGCCTTTGGTCCCTTGAATCAAATTGTGACGCGTGTAGGGGCGTGGTGATGTTTCATCCCACTGGATCATGATCGTGCGACCATTCACTGTTTTGATGATGGAGGTATTCAAATCACCGCCGTTGAATTTGATTTTATTCCATTCGTGATCGGCAGGGAAATTCGCTTTAGCGTAAAGTGCTCGACCTCTCGCATTGGTGGAAAATGAGGAAATGCGACCAAAGGTATCTTCGCCGCGGCAGAGACTCATGTATTGCGCTACTGGGCCTAGTCCGTGAGTGGGGTAGAGGTTGGCATTATGCTCTGCGTATTTGAGCGTGCGCCATGATCCAGTGCCTTGGCCAGAGCTGGCTACGTCTTTCATCTGACCACGTAGTTCATGGATATAAGCAGCTTCCCCGTGAAGTAGTTCACCGAGCACGCCTAAGCGACACATGTTGAGATAAAGTAGTTCTTCGCGACCGTAGTTGACGTTTTCCATCATCATGCAGTGCTTGCCGGTTTTTTCGGAAGTATCGATGACTTTCCACAAATCTTCTAGCGTCTCTGCCAGTGGCACTTCAGAAAATGCATGAGCACCGGCGAGCATGGCTCCTACCGATTGCGGCGCGTGAAGTTGCCATGGAGTGGCGATGACTACTGCATCTGGTTTGACTTCTGCGAGCATTTTTTGCCAAGCATTTTCATCACCAAAATATAGCTTAGGCGAGTGATTCTTCGCTTGAACCCTTTTTTCAGAGCGCTTGCAAAGAGCTTCTGAGAGATCGCAGATACCGACAATTTCCACACCTTCGAGAGCCGCGCATTGGGCTGCGTGACCAGAGCCGCGCGCACCGACACCGATGAATGCCATGCGCACTTTGTCTAGTTTAGGTGCGACAAAGTCACCCATGTATTTTGCGCCCGCTGGACGCGATGGGGTATTCTCTTGCGCCTGTAGCAAGCTGGGCAATGCTGCAAGACCTGCACCCATGCCGCCGAGAGTTTTCAAAAAATTACGACGCTTGGTTTCGGGATTGTGTTCGTTCATATCTAGGTGTTAGTAAATTGTTATTTGCATTTTCTGCTACGCGAATCATTACAGAATTATTTCACTGGGACAATACTTTTTTTTGGAAGATTTCATCAAGGAATTAATACTATTTTGCAAGTATGCTATTTACGTGCATTTTTTAATCTGCGCACTTTTTACGGTTGCAAAATGATCGCTATTCTCCAAAGTAATTGGTGTGTAGCAGATTATTACTACAGAATAAATGTACAACAACTGCTTCGCGGTACCTGTGAGTGGAGCGTGATCAAGTCGCGCTCTATTTGTAGGAGTTTTCATTTTAACTTTACGCAGTTCTTCAAGAAAGTTTTATTATGAAATCAAAAAATCTATTCCTTTGTATTTTTACTGTTTCTTTTCTCTGCGCGCAAGAACCCAGCAGCAACGAAGCCGTTCTCATCGACCCCATTGTTCGGCCGCAAGTAGTCGAAACACCCGCAGAACCGCAAGAACGCTTGGTAGTCCCACCCGAAAACATTCTCAAATCTAAAGTCGTCTATCGCGACGGTCAGAAATTCACTCTTCAACAAATCGTCCCCGTCGAGTTAGAGCCCATTCCTGAACCACCGGCTCCCAAGCCCCTAACTGAAGAACAACTCGCTGAACGCGCGGCCAGACAAGCAGCGGCAGACAAACAAGTCATGTTCATGCTTTCCTGCACCGTTTATGATGGCACCCACACCCTTCTCCGCTGGACAAGCCGCGGAGAAGTTCCCGTCCGCACATTCCAAGCATGGAGTAATATTAATTTTCATAACCTAACAACTCTCTTCCACTTCAAGAAAAACAAGACCGTCTATACACTCATGTTTGGGGTTGGCGATGAAGACACCGCCAAAACTGCCGCACGCTTTGCGAGACACGGCAAAGCATACACGCCTCCCATCATTCCAGAATTACCCGCCGATAGCAGCACAGAACCTACCTTCCAGGTCATCTCCGGCGAACCTACACCTGCCGACCTAGAACCCATCTACGGCCTCCACGAAATCTACAAAGAAAACCACCACGCACTCTTAGCAGAAACCCAACGCATCAATGCCATCCGCGCCCAACAAGAAGCCGAACGCCTAGCCAATCCCCCAGACCCTAAGCCCGACATCATCATCCAATACTGGAATATCGAAAAACCAGCCACTAACACGAAGGAAGAAGGGACAACAAAATGAAATCCTTCTTCTCTTCCTCAAAACTTCGCGCACTTAGTGTCTTAGCGGTTCACCTTCTTCTGCTTTCCCCAAGCCACGCCATACTAGACCAAAACGCCAACAACCTAAGCGACCTCTGGGAAAAAGAATACAATAACGGCAATCTATTTCCTAACACATTCCTCACCACCGCCGACCCCGACCAAGACGGATGGAATAACCTAACAGAAGCCACCGCCGGCACTGATCCTTTTTCAGCCACTGCCCCAGAAGGCTTTGTTACTACCAAACTGATCCCAAGCCTTACCCCAGGTGCCTACACCCTAGAATGGCCCAGGCGAATTCTAATTGCTAATGCAACGGGTGTCAATTTGTTTGAAATTTTGTTGATTGAATTCGTTCGGTGTTAAAAAGTTATGGCGTTTTCTGGGGCGGTTGTTGAGTGCTTCTTGTGTTTCTTTGATTTGTTTTGCTGTGATTGTCAGCTTGTCAACTTCCCTGATTGCGCGACAGATTAAAAATAGAGTAAAAGGGTTTCGGGGTCCATCCCAAACACTATGAAAAAAAGTCGATTCACCGAGACACAGATCGTCTCGATCCTCAAGGAAGCCGATAACGGCATCA
>CAIRGO010000306.1 GCA_903878115.1 Akkermansiaceae bacterium
CGACGAAGCAAAAGCCGAAGAAGCGATTCAACGCGCAGAGGAGCAACTCAAAACCATCGACCACAGTGTCGATGCAGAAGAAGTGGCTCACCTGCAAGCCGTCATTGCCAAATCACTGGCTCAGCTCCGACTCAAACGTCGCCCACGCTGATTCGCAGCAACATCCGCTTGAACAAAAAAACCGCCACCACTCGTGGCGGTTTTTTTGTGAGTTTATCTTCTCAACTGTTCGATTTCGATCAAAGCCTGCGACGTTTTGCCACATTTACAATGATAGCAATTGAGGTATAATCCGTGGACCATGCACCATAAATCACAGTTATTGACACTCGTATATTTGATCAACTCACTCCATGCTCAGGAGGATTCGCAAGCTCTTGCGCCAATGGTGGTGCAAGGTAAAAAAGAAGCCGCCACACTTACTGTACCGAGCGCAGAGACCAGCCGTGAAGAGCTTGCTAAAACACCAGGTGGTACCGAAGTCGTTGACGCAGAGAGATATCTCACGGGGCGATCTTCCACACTTGCTGATACATTTTTTCTCTCCCCTGGGGTCGTAGCACAACCGCGTTTTGGTTCCGATGAGGCGAGGCTCTCCATCCGAGGTTCTGGATTGCAACGTACATTTCACGGTCGTGGTATTCGCGTATTACAAGATGGAGTGCCCATCAATTTAGCGGATGGCGGATTTGATATGCAGTCGCTTGAACCCACAGCTGCTGAATACATAAATATCTGGCGCGGCGGCAATGCGCTTGCTTATGGATCCTCCACATTGGGCGGGGCCATTGATTACATTTCTTACACAGGACAATCTGCACCAGGATTTCAAACGAGAGCGGAAATCGGTTCATGGAATTATCAACGACTCACACTTGCAGGTGGCTTTAGTGAAGGATCGCGTGATCTGTTTTCGACCTTTGCCTATCAAGCGCAGGATGGCTTTCGCGATCATGCTAAGCAGGAAAATTTTCGTTTGTTCAACAACTTCGGTTGGCAAATCGCAGATAATCTCGAGACGCGTTTCTATCTATCTGCGGTCCAGAGCAACTCTGAGTTGCCGGGTAGTCTCACGCGTGCGCAAATGAACGATGACCCCCGCCAAGCTAATCCGCAAAATACTCTGCGCGATCAACGTCGCGATTATGAGTTGTTGCGTATCGCGAATAAAACAACGCTGCGCTCTGGTGCGAACACCTTTGAAATGACAAGCGCTTTCACTTACAAAGATCTGGATCATCCGATTTTTCAAGTGATCGATCAATTGTCGCAGGATTACATTTGGGGATTCAATGTGACCAATGAGAGCGAATTGTTTGGACGTGAAAATCGCCTGAAAGCAGGATTACTTATTTCTTATGGCGAGACCGACGCCGCGCAATACCTCTATTCTTCTCCCTCCTCATCAAAACGCGGAGCGAAGCTGCAAGATGATCGCCAAGTCGCGAGTAATATCGAAGTATATGTCGAAGACCAATATGAGTTGGGCAAAGGTTTCGTTGCAATTGTTGGAGCCAGCGCTGCACGCAATCGTCGTGAAAACACGCGTGAATTCGGAACTGTGACTCCGTCCACCAACTATGATCTGAAATATGATCAAATCGCCCCCAAAGCAGGCCTGCGCTGGGATGGGGAGCAGATGCAATTTTTTACCAATCTGTCGGGAAGCTATGAACCACCATCGTTTAGCGAGACGATTACCTCCAACATCGCGCGTGATGCGCAGACGGGCATGACAGTGGAAATTGGCACCCGCGGACGTATGGGCTTCATGCGCTGGGATCTTGCGCTGTATCATGCTAAAATTGAAAATGAATTGCTCACCGTCCTAGATCCAATCACTAATCTCAGCACCACCACCAATGCCGAAGAAACCAGCCACGCAGGAGCCGAGCTTGGTACGGAAATTGATTTGTTAGGAAATGATTGGGACGCGGAAGTAGAAAATCGTCTCGTTTTACACAGTGCTTGGACCTATGGACGTTTCCAATTTGAAAAACATCAAACAGCTGCGTACGATTATGCTGGTAATACGATCGCAGGCTTGCCGCCTCATTTGATTCGAGCAGAATTATTGTGGAAAAATTCCGCAGGCTACTATGCTGGTCCCACATTCGAATGGGTGCCACAGGGGGCATTCATCGACCATCGAAACACCTTGAAAAGCGATCCTTATAACTTGATCGGGCTCAAAGTAGGGCGTCGTGTTGAAGACGGCATTTCTTGGTTTATCGAAGCGAGAAATTTAAACGATGAAGTCTTCGCCGCCACTACGGGAGTGATTGACAACGCCGGCGGCGCGGACGTAGCACAGTTTCTTCCTGGCGATGGACTCGGTGTTTTTGCGGGTATCGATTTGAAATGGTAATTAAAATTTAATAGGATGATCAAAGCTCAATGGATTCGTAAAGCTCACAGATGGATCGGACTGATATTTAGTATCACCGTCTTGATGGCAAGTGGCAGCGGCTTGATTCATTTATGGATGTCGCGCAGCCAACCCGCGCCACCTGCCGTCGCTGCGCGAAGTCCCGTCTCACACATCGACGTAGATGCGATCACCGTGTCTGCGGCTGATGCGATGCAATCCATCAAAAAACAACGTTCCTCCGCAGTGGCAAAGGAAATTCATTTGCGAAGCATCGCCGGCCAACCATGGTACCAAGTGTTTCTGCACGAAGAGCAAAAAGCGGCCTACGTTAACGCCGTAACGGGAGAGTCCAATGATGCTATGGATGAGCAGTTTGCTCGCGAAATAGCAATGGGGGCACTCGGCACTAACGCAATCGAACATCGCGCATACCTCACCCAATACGATGCCGAATACATTGCGATTTTTCGGATTCTTCCCGTATATCGCTTCGATAACAACGATGAAATGGGCAGGCGTGTGTATGTTTCGACACTCACTGGCAGTGTTACCCGTGCAACCGATGATCAAAAGCAATGGGAGGCAAATTTATTTTCTAATTTTCACAAATGGCAATTCATCACCAATAAGAATCTGCGTGACTCACTTCTTGGACTAGCGACTTTCGGTTCGTTTTTTGTGTCGATACTAGGAATATGGCTCTTTGTCATCACAGGGAAATCCAAACGCGCTCGCATCGGATAGATATTTAGGAATATGGCCAATTGTCGCAGAATGAATGATGGCAAACACCGCTTATTTCTGCTTCACTTCTGAGCAGAAAAATGCCTACCAAAAATCAAACTTCAGATGTTGTCACTCTCCGCTGGATCATACGCCTACGGTGGATCGCGGTGATTGGGCAACTTCTCGCCATGGTGATTGCGTCACTATTCTTTGGGGTGCATGTGCCATGGATTCCGGTGACGACCATTGTGCTGGCTACGATGATTTCCAATCTCTGGCTAGCTTTCCATAGCCAACGAAATGCGGAACCGTCCGCAGCTCTCCAAGGAGGTATTTTATTACTAGATGTGATACTTCTCACCGCATTGCTTTATTTTACAGGTGGACCACATAACCCATTCACATCGTTTTATCTGCTACATGTAGCTCTTGCCGCGATGTCTGTTCCCTCTCGCTGGCTTTGGAGTTTGATTGCTGTGTGCACTGCGGCCTATGCATTCATTTTTTTCCATCATCATCCCGTTGTGGTTGGCGATATGGAGATCCAACAAGGTTGCCCCAGCTATTCGTGGCATTTGCAAGGGATGGCAGTGGCTTTTGTTATCACCGCTGCCTGCATCGGCGCATTCGTCTCGCGCATGCAGCGTGTTCTTCGCCAACGGGATCGAGAACTCAGCGCCGCACAAGTACAGTCGGCAAAACATGCTCAATTCGTTTCTCTCGCTACGTTATCTGCCGGTGTTGCCCACGAACTAGGCTCGCCTCTCGGAACGATTTCTCTCGCTAGTTCTGAATTGTTAGAAGAGTTGCAGCGTCAACAGACTTCTCACGAAGTCATCGATGATGTAAAATTGATTTGCTCAGAAGTGAAACGTTGCCGCTCCATCCTCGACCGACTTCGTGAAAATGTCACCGATGGTTTGGGCGAAAGCGATGAAGAAATCACCATCGCAGAGCTATGGAAAGAACTCCAAGGATGTTTACCTGCTGAGCTAGTAAACCGCATCGAGTTTAACGATCAAACGCAGAACAAACACTTCTTGATTCCAAAAGTTGCGATGATTCAAGCATGCGCCATTTTACTCAACAATGCTTACCATGCAGATCCAGGAGTAAGGCCCATTTTGTTAGAAATCCAGTATCGCGATGAAATACTCTCCTGCTCTGTTTGTGATCAAGGCGATCAATTATCCGAGACGATTATCGAACGCGCTGGCGAACCTTTTTTTTCCACAAAAGCACCCGGAGAAGGCATGGGATTAGGGTTGTTTTTGGTGCGCACACTAGCGTTGCGTTTGGGTGGTGATTTGCGTTTAGCAAAATTATCTCCTCATGGGACAAAAGCATTATTCACAATTCAAGCTAACTAATTATCACCGAAACGAATGCATATTCTCATTGCCGACGATGACCAGCAGTTTCGAGAGCGTCTCGCACGTGCATTGCGCAGCCGTGGCCACGAGGTAGGCGATGTCGAAAATGGACTACTGGCACTCGAGTATGCAAAATCTCACCCTATCGATGCTGCGATCCTTGATCTCCGCATGCCTGAAATGGAAGGTCTCGCATGCCTGGCAAAATTGATCCATTTAGCACCAAAAGCCGCCATCATCATACTCACTGGCTACGGCAGCATCGCAACCGCCATGGAAGCTGTGCGTCTAGGAGCCAAAGATTACCTAACAAAACCAACAGATGTGGCTAGAATTTTAGAAATTCTCCAACGAGATGACATCCTAGACGGTGGTGAAATCAGAGCAGATCCAGAGCCACCCACATTGGAACGAGTCGAGTGGGAACACATCCAACGCATCCTCACTGACTGTGACGGAAATATTAGCGAAGCCGCACGCCTACTAGGAATGCACCGTCGATCCCTGCAAAGAAAATTGCAGAAATACCCGCCAACTCGATGAATCGTAGCAAGTTTTTTTCAAAAAAGGCATGCTGAGTGCTTGTCAGAAGTGCTGCATCAGTGCAGAAATTCATCGAACCAACTTCCTTACCCGTGCCAAACCAACCTATTGCCCGTCAACGCCTCCGTCTCGAAGGATTCGAGTTGATCGATGAAACATTGACATTTTTGATCGATTGCCTCGGTGATGCGCTAAAGCAACTAGGCGAAGATGCGCTGATCCCCTACTTGCCGTGGTCGGGCAATGCTCCACCGGAGGGAACTCCACCAGAAGGCATTCAACAACTTTACTCGATTGGTTTTCAATTGCTGAACATGGTCGAGGAGCGCGTTTCTGCGGCAATTCGGCGTGAGCGGGAAAAAGAACTAGGTGCTACGTCGATCCGCGGACTCTGGCCGCAGGCGTTGCGAGATATGCAGGCCATAGGACTCACGCCAGAACAAATTCTCGATGTACTCGCTGATGTTGATGTGCAGCCAGTGCTTACCGCCCATCCGACCGAGGCGAAACGTGCGTCAGTGCGTGAACGACATCGCGCACTTTATGATGAGTTGGTGCGCTATGAATTTCCCAAATTCACCAATCGCGAAAAACGTCGGATCCGTGATCGCATCGTCACCGAGTTGCAGACCTTATGGCGCACTGGTGAAATCCATTTGACGCGCCCGGATATTTTTCGCGAGCTGCGCGATGCCATTCATTACCTGCGCGATCTTTTCCCCGCCGCGTTGGATCGCCTTGATTTGCATTTCACCGAAGCCTGGCGCGATGCCGGTTTTCCGTTAGATCCACTACGAGCCGCAGGAAACATTCCTCGTCTCAGTTTCGGCACATGGATCGGTGGAGATCGTGATGGACATCCACTAGTCACTCCCGAGGTCACGGAAAAAACCCTCAAACAATTGCGCCGTGCAGCATTTCAACTACTAAAACGCGAGCTATCCGACTTATCGCAAACACTCACATTATCACAGCATCTCAATGTAGTACCAGATGCTCTGAAGCTACGCATCAAAGAACTAGAGGAGAAAATTCCTGAATCCTTAACGGCGGAAATTTTTGATCGTTATTCAGAAGAACCATGGCGCCAAATCGCAGCATTGATGATGCTTGCCATCGCGCATTCCACGGAAATGGATGGCGAGCTTTCCATCTACCAACACCCGGAACAAGTAGATGCCGACCTTCAACTGATCGCACAAACGATCACAGCCAACGGCTGCCAATTGATCGTAGAGGAACACATTCGCCCGCTGCGTCACAAATTGCAAATCTTTGGCTTCCATCTGGCGACACTGGATGTTCGCCAAAATTCCGAATTCCATGACCAAGCCATCTCACAATTATTGCATGCCGCAGGTGTTGCCGATGGCGAAAATTATGCCCAGTGGGACGAATCAACACGTGTGAAATTTCTCACCGAAGAACTTCTGTCGTCACGCCCGTTCCTTCACGACAGCGCCAATGCCGGCGAACAAGCTGATCTGGTCTTACGCACCTTCCGCATCGTGGCTGCGCATCGTCGCGCCAATGGCGACTCTGGCATCGGCGCTTTGATTGTTTCGATGACACGTCAAGTGAGCGATTTGCTAGGAGTTCATGTTCTCGCTCGTGAAGCAGGATTGATGAATCTCAATGACGATGGCCTTTGGTGCCCTTTAGAAATTGTACCACTTTTTGAAACCATGGACGACCTTGATCGTGCGCCGTTGATCATGGAAGAATACCTTTCTTTACCGATTGCCAAACGCTCGATCCTAAATCGTCATCGTAGTTGCACGGGATTAGCCTGCACTGCTGGCCCCGCATCGCAACAAATCATGTTAGGGTATTCCGACTCTAACAAAGACTGCGGTATTCTCGCCGCACAGTGGGCCTTGCATCGCGCTGAAAAACGCCTCACCGAGACGGCACTGAAGCATGATTTATCGTTCCGTTATTTCCATGGTAGAGGTGGCACCATTTCTCGCGGCGCGGGACCTACTCATTGGTTCATGGCATCACTGCCGCACGGATCGATGAGTGGTGGATTCCGCATGACCGAGCAAGGAGAAACCATTGCGCAAAAATATGCCAATCTCGCCAACGCAACGTTCAATTTGGAACTACTACTCGCGGGAGCGGCCGTCACCACTGCGACGCATCGACATGGGCAAGCACCATCGAAAAACGACGAGCTCTTTACCATCCTCAATCACTTGTCAGCAACCAGCACAGCGGCTTATCAGAATTTTTTACGCAAACCTGGGTTCATCGATTTCTACAGACAAGTCACTCCGATCGATGCGTTAGAAAATGCACGCATCGGTTCACGTCCTGCACGACGGACTGGCAAAAAAGGTCATAGCATTGCCGATTTACGCGCGATTCCTTGGGTATTTTCGTGGACACAAGCGCGCTTTTATTTACCCGGCTGGTTTGGTGTTGGCTCGGCCCTTGAAGAACTGCACCAACAGCAACCGGAACAATTTGCGGCGTTAAAACAAACGTTGCACGAGACCGCTTTCGTCTCCTACCTATTTACGAATGTAGAGACCAATCTGCATTCCGCAAACTTGCCGATCATGTCAGATTATGCCACCTTAGTGGAGGATGAAGCACTGCGTGCCACATTCATGGCGTTGATTGTCGATGAGTTCGAGCGCACACGCACACAACTTGCAGAACTTTTTGATGGCGGCATGGAAACCCGTCGACCACGGATGGCGAAAACTCTCACCATTCGCGATGAACCACTGGATGTGTTGCATCAACAGCAAATTTCATTACTCAGAGAGTGGCGTGGACATTTATCTAGCGCTGACAGCGATGCAGCAGAGGAAATTTTACCCAAGCTATTGTTATCGATCAATGCGATCGCATCTGGTCTGAGAACGACGGGTTGATCCAGCTAAAAAAAGTTAGAACAAAAACAGTTCACCGAAACTTTGCTCATCTTTTTTCTTCTTCTTCGTCGGAGATTCACTAGCGACGGGAGCAAGATCATCAGCAGTCATAGTTTCATGTTGATTGTCTGTGAAGGGAGTGCCATTTTCTGGCGTCTGGCGCGCTTCTTCATCGATGCTCATCGCTGCTGAGACAACTTCTGCTACTTGTCTCATCTGCGGTGTCGTTTTCCCCTTGCGTCGCGGTGAATGAGCTTTGACTTCACGATGATTTCTCTCTAACGAAACATCAGCGCCACCGAATGAATGATTAATCGCCTCAATCCATTGATCGAGTGCAGCGCTTAAGCGAAAGTCATCTTTCACTACCGATCCATGCACTAGCAGATGAATGAGTCCACCGATTGCGAAGTGCAAACGCCATGAGATGTCCTGAGCAGTCATCGCCGGCAGACGCTTCTCCATTTCACTTTGCCACAACGCTCCTACGAGTAGATGCAATTGCGTCGCCTCTGCAAATGCGTTAGAGGAAATGACTTCCATGCAACGTCCCATCACGCGAAAATAGGCTTTTTCAGGAAGACCTGCACTGCTCATTAATTCTGTCAATGGTTTAACCCAAGCTTGCAATACTTCCCGCACGCCATCTTCAGCAGTAAGTGCCTCTAATTGTTTTGTGCGACTTTCCGCAAGGGGTTTCATCCGGTGCTCTAACACTGCGGCAAGGAGTCCTTCGCGACTGCCAAAATGATAATTGACCGCTGCCACGTTTGCTTTTGCTCGCCCGGTGATGTCTCTCACTGAAACTGCATCAAAGCCCATTTCAGCAATCAAATTTTCTGTGGATTCCAATAATCGATTTTTTGTAACATCTCCCTTAACGCGCAAATCAGTCATAGCAGAAGCAGTTCACCGTCTAACGAATTTTCTGTCAAACACACGTTGTAAAAAAATTCAAAAAACAAGATAATACAACAATCATTTGTTCGAAATACTCAGTGTAAAAAATCAAGTTTCACTAAACAATTTGCAATCGAAGTGCGCAATGCATGGAATAACAATGAACTAGCGCAATTTCTACGAAAAAAAAGTAAAGGACTACATTTACTTAGACTCCTAGATATTTGCGAATGGCTTTCACGAGACCAGGAATATCATGTTGCTTCGCCTCAAACGCAGGTGCATGTCCTAGATCCTTGAGAGCCTCCGAAGTCACGGGACCGATGCTTCCGGCCACACATCCTTTTGGCCAAGGAATATCTAACGCAAAATAATGTTCGGCAGTAGAAGCGGAGGTAAATGTGATCACGTCAGCACCTTGCTCGCGAAGATTTGCCACCGCACCCGTCGGGTCTTCAATCTCTGCCACAGTGCGATAGGCGATGCAGTCATCGACAATGGCGCCCATCGCTTGCAGTCCCGTAGAGACAACATCGCGCGATTGCTCGGGCTTGACCACCATGATGGTAAGATTCTCAATGTCCTCTTTTTTAAAGGCCTCGACCAATCCTTCCGCGACGTATTTTTCTGGCAATAGATCGCAGCCAATATGATACTCCTTAAGTTTGGAAACTGTTCCTGGTCCAATAGCAGCGATTTTTGGCTTGCCTAGGCAACGAGCATCGTCATGGATCGAATAAAAGGCATCGAAAAACTTCGACACGCCATTTGGCGAGGTAAAGACCAACCAATCATACTCATGAGCGCAGGCCACATTTTCCGCAAAGCCGAGTTTGTCTTCAGGATGCTCGATACGAATGACTGGCAATTCAACCACGTCAGCACCCAGTTCCGCCAACTCTTTACTTAGCGTACCCGCTTGTTCGCGCGTGCGCGTAACTACGATACGTTTTCCAAATAACGGACGGCTTTCAAACCAATTGATCTTAGCGCGTTCTTTCACCACATTGCCGATCACCGCCACTGCGGGTGAAGCAAATTGCTGCGCTTCCGCAATATCAGCGATGGTCGCTAATGTGCCTTCGATCGTGCGATGTGACCCCGTTGTCGCCCAGCGGGTCAAGGCAATAGGCGTTTGCGAGTCAGCACCGTGTTTGATAAATTGCTCACAAATGTCGCGCAACCGTGCCACGCCCATCAGAAAAACTTTTGTTCCTGGTGCCTTCGCGAGTTGCTCATAGTCGATAGAAGTTTCTTCCTTCGTCGGATCTTCATGACCAGTGAAAATCGTGAGTTGCGAGCAATGATCACGATGAGTCACTGGAATACCCGCATAACAAGGACCTGCGATGGATGAGCTGATGCCAGGCACAATTTCAAACGCCACACCCGCATCGGCAAGTTCTGCGGCTTCTTCGCCACCGCGACCGAAAATCATCGGATCGCCACCCTTCAAACGCACCACATTTTTACCCGCTAGCGTTCTTTCGACAATCAGTGCATTAATTTCCTCTTGCGGCATCGCGTGGTTTTTAGCGCGTTTGCCGACGAAGATTTTTTCACAATCTTTTTTCGTCCATAACAGCAACTCTTGACTGCTCAATGCATCGTATACCAATACGTCGGCGCGTGAAATGCATTCTTTGGCGCGTAATGTCACCAAGCCCAAATCCCCTGGACCTGCGCCCACCAAATAACAAATTCCTTTTGTAATCATGATAATGTTGTAAATAATTCTAACGCGGCGGCAATAGGGTTATCGACGCGACCCACCACCGACGATAGCGTTGGCTCACCGCCTAATTCAGGGAAAACGCGCGCACTCATATGGAGTTCTTCTCCCTCAATTTTGCTAAAAACACCAACAGGAGTGTGGCATCCGGCATCGAGCAATCGCAAAAATTCACGTTCCGCAGTGATACAAACAAACGTATGCTCGTGACTGATTTTCCTTACCACTTCTTGCATCCACGAGTCATCACTACGAACTTCCAGACCAATCGCCCCCTGCCCTGCTGCTGGATAAAACATTTGTTCATCTAAGATGTCGTAATGCAATAACTCATCGTCAGATGGCAAAAAACCCAATCGGACAAGGCCTGCTTCCGCGAGCATGATCGCATCATAATCGGAACTTTCCGCTAATTTTCTGACACGCGTTGGCACATTGCCACGCAGATCGCACAACTGCAAATCGGGGCGCAGCCACTGCAGTTGCCTGGCGCGGCGCACACTACTGGTGCCGACCCTTGCACCCAATGGCAATCCATCAAGTCCCTCGGCATTTTTGCAAATCAGCACATCACGTATGCCAGCACGTTCCAACACCGCAGCGATGGTGAAATGCGGAGCTATCACCGTAGGGACATCCTTAAGACTATGCACGGCGACATCGATCTCCCCCGCCTCCAGAGCCATTTCTAGCTCTTTGATAAATACGCCCTTATCGATGACTCCTTCGCTTTTGGCCACTTCACTCAGCGCCACATCAGTGCGACGATCACCGGTAGTGCGGATGATTTTTCTCACTACCTCCACATCAGGAAAAGCGGCGCGCAACAGGGCCTCCGTGGCCGTAGCCTGGACCAATGCCAAATCGCTACCCCTAGTGCCTACTGTAATTAATTCACGATCTGCCATGCTATTTTGCCCCTCGTCGGGCGCGCACCCTAAACGCGGAACATTGATCCGTCAATTCGATAAAAGGGAAAGAAATGAAGCAATTTCTTCTGCACATGTGGAATCAACATGCGGCCCATGCAGGAAAGCATTATTACTCTTCCGAGGCTCTCTCGGCAGAAGTCGATATAGCTCTCCCTGCTTTTTGCACGTCATTACCCAGTCCTTGCATCGTAGAGCAAGCATTAGTGAGGAAGCAGAGAGTCAAAGCGGAGAGGAAAAATACGATTTTTTTCATGTTTATTGGTTGTTTGATAACTGCAAAACATTACACTCACATACCTTTCCTGTCAATGAAATTCTTTGCATTCTACAGAGAAAACTAACAAGGCATCTACATGCCGGGCAATTGCATTTTCACTAACTCCGCGCGGATCATTTCTTCGCAAATTTCGATTTGTCGCGCGCGTTGTGTGCGTGCTTCCCCAGCGATTTGCTCGAGGGTATCGATGTCATAGAGATAGACTTCTTCAATCTCCTCGACTGCAGGGTCAATATCGCGCGGCACAGCAATATCGATGAAAAATAGCGGACGGTATTTTCTTTTTCGTCGCACTGCTTCTACATCGGCTTTTTGCACAATGGTATGGGGCGCGCCCGTAGAACCGATGACCACATCGACTTGAGCGAGCACCAATTGCCAATCATCGAAACGCACCGCATGACCATTCATTTTTTGTGCCAGTTCCAAGGCACGATCATACGAACGATTCGCCACAAAAATACTACGCGCCCCACGTGATTGCAGGCTTTGCGCGGTGACGCGACTCATCTCCCCTGCCCCTAAAATCATGACTTCACTGTCTTTCAAGTGACCGAAAATTTTCTCCGCCAGATCAACCGCCACATTGCCAATGGAAGTAGCGCCTTCTTGAATGCCTGTTTCGGTACGCACTTTTTTGCCGATCGAAAACGTTTTTTGGAATAGGCGATTCAGTGTGCCTCCGGTAGCACCAGCGGAAAGAGCCGCTTGATAGGCATCTTTCACTTGCCCGAAAATTTCAGTCTCCCCTAGCACCATCGAATCGAGTCCACTCGCCACACGACACAAGTGCACAGCGGCGTCCATGCGTTTGCTGTGATAACAATGTTCCGCTCCACCAAGTATCGTTTGCAGTGAAGCAATTGAGTCATCCCCTCCAAGGACGTACAACTCCGTGCGATTGCATGTTGAGATCACCACCGCCTCTTGCACGCCGGTCTTTTCTCGCAATTCATTCGCCGCATCACCGAGCTTCGATGGAGCCACGGCAAATTTCTCCCTCACCTCTACAGGTGCTGTGCGATGATTCAATCCTACACAAATGAGCTCCATCACACCAATGCAAACACCCCCAGAGACAATAAAAATAAAACCACTGCCGCTAACGAAAGACGGCGACCCGTCATTCCCCATGTGAGCTGCACTATCAAAAGTAACCCATAACAGACCCATACCGCAACGGCCGTAATGAGATGCGACCAACCGCCGCGATGCGACATCAGCAGGCCAGCGATAATCCCCACCGTTAGTAGTATAAAGCCAATCAACAATAAACGGCGCACCGCAGCAAGCAATTCTCGAGCAGGTGGTAAATTGCGAAACAAACCAGATTGTAAATGATGCTCTTTTAATTGATGATCGAGCACTAAGAACATCACTCCTGTAACCGCCGCCAGAGCAAAAGCGCCATAGGCCAGCACCGATACGGCGGAATGAGCCTCACGCCAGGCATCCACACCCAATGATCGCTGAGGAGCAACTTCCATGACCCCAGGAGACAATGCAATGATTTGAAAAACCACCACCACAGGTGCCGTGAATAGCCCCACCAAAGACAAACGATAGGGACGCCCGACCAATAGATAAAACCCCGTAAGCGACCATGCCAGAAAAACCAGAATTTCCCCCAAATCACGCAGCGGGCAAGCGCCGCGCATTTGTCCGCGTTGCTCCATGAACACCAACTGAGCAACAAACGCACCAGCCATCAAAGCCAAAGTCCAATAAGTACGTAAGCCACGATGAACCGACACGCCACCCCAGATCGCCCCTCCCAGAGCGAGCAGTGTCGATATCAGTAACATCCATTTTTCCATGACCCGCCCATTCATGACTAAGCACCATGCAATGTGCAAGTCTGATTATCGAAAATAAGCACTAGGATTCTGTATCCTAGCACACAATGTAGTCGAACCCAGTGAAGCTGAAACATAAAAAGCTTTGCGCCTCGAAAATATCCGACTTCTAGCGGAAAATGGCATTAAAAAAAAGCCGCGATCATCCTCGGAACACACTCTTCCCTATTTCAGTTGTAATTCAGCTGCCTCGTATGATGGATCTTTCGATAAGTTGATTTGTATTTAGTAAAAATATTGACTTATTCCATATTTTTTGCAAATCATTGGGCGTGACCGATCCTAGCACCATACTCCGCGATCACGGTTTATCCGTGACGGCGCAGCGCCTCGCAGTGCTGCGAGCGGTAGCCGCCTGTCCGCACGGCACTGCGGACCGAATCGCGGAGATGGTGAAGTCAGAGATCGGCTCGATTTCGAAACAGGCCGTTTACAACGCTCTAGGCACCTTGGTGGAAAAGGGTGTCATTCGTCGCATTCAGCCAGCCGGTTCTCCCGCGTTGTTCGAGAATCGCATCGGCGACAACCATCACCATCTCATCTGCCGAACTTGCGGAAAAACGGTCGATATCGACTGCGCCGTAGGCAAAACGCCCTGCCTCCACGCGTCGCACCACCACGGTTTCCACATCGAGGAAGTGGAAGTGATCTACTGGGGCACCTGCCCGGAGTGCCGTCCGCAAGACTAACAGATTTATTTTCCAATCACCATTTACCCAAAGCCAAACATTATGGACAAACATACGAAAAAAACGACACATCGTTCCTTGCCCGGTTCGCTCCAGCGAGTGAGACCAGCGCTCCTATCACTGCTTGCCCTCGGCATGCATACAGTTCCGCTCTCGGCGCAAGACGCCAAAGCACCGGACATCTCACAATGCCCTGTCATGGGCAAAGACCTCAATCCGAACCGCCACACCGTGGCCGGTGCGATGTCGATCGGCGACTGGTGGCCGGAGCAGTTAAACCTGCAAATGCTTCACCAAAACTCCTCGAAGAGCAATCCCGTGGGTGAATCCTTTGATTATGCCAAGGAGTTCCAGAAGCTCGACTACGCCGCATTGAAAAAAGACCTCGCCGAGGTACTGACCACCTCACAGGATTGGTGGCCCGCCGACTACGGAAACTACGGTCCGCTCTTCATCCGCATGGCATGGCACAGCGCGGGCACCTATCGCGTGACCGATGGTCGTGGTGGCGCCTCCGATGGCACGCAGCGATTTGCCCCGCTCAATAGCTGGCCCGACAATGCAAACCTCGACAAAGCCCGCCGTTTGCTCTGGCCGATCAAACAAAAGTATGGTCAAAAAATTTCCTGGGCCGACCTCATGGTGCTGGCTGGCAATGTATCACTGGAAACCATGGGCTTTAAGACTTACGGCTTCGGCGCTGGTCGTGCGGACGTTTGGGAACCACAACAGGACATTTACTGGGGCGCGGAAACCGAGTGGCTCGGTGACAAACGCTACAGCGAGGGACGCAAGCTGGAAAATCCACTCGCCGCCGTGCAAATGGGCCTCATCTACGTCAATCCGGAAGGCCCTAATGGCAAGGCCGACCCGCTCGCCGCCGCCATCGACATCCGCGAAACCTTCGGACGCATGGCGATGAACGATGAAGAAACCGTCGCGCTCATCGCCGGTGGTCACACCTTTGGCAAAGCCCACGGAGCGGCCAGTGCCAAAAACGTAGGCCCCGATCCCGAGGGCGCTCCCCTGGAGGAACAAGGCCTCGGCTGGAAAAACAAACATGGCAAAGGCAACGGTGCGGACACCATCACCAGTGGTCTGGAAGGTGCCTGGACCAGCGCGCCGACGCGTTGGTCACACATGTATCTCTCGAACCTCTACGCCTACGACTGGGTCCTGACCAAGAGCCCCGCCGGAGCGCAGCAGTGGATTCCCAAAGACGGTGCAGGCAAAGGCACAGTGCCGGATGCGTATGATAAAACCAAGAGCCACACGCCCATCATGTTCACCACAGATATCGCACTGAAGATGGATCCCATCTACGGAAAAATCTCCAAGCGCTTCCTCGACAATCCTAAGGAGTTCGAGGTCGCCTTCGCCAAGGCTTGGTATAAACTCACCCACCGCGATATGGGCCCCGTTTCGCGCTACCTCGGCCCTGAGGTTCCCAAGCAGCCGCTCATCTGGCAGGACCCCTTGCCACAAGTGGATCATGAATTGATTAACACGACGGATATCACGGCACTGAAAAAAAACATAATCGACTCAGGTCTCACTTCCTCGCAACTCATTTCCACTGCCTGGGCAGCGGCTTCCACATTCCGCGGTTCCGACCTGCGCGGTGGTGTCAATGGCGCGCGCATCCGCCTCGCTCCGCAGAAAGACTGGGAAGTCAATCAACCGGATCAACTCACCAAGGTCCTCTCGACACTGGAGAAAATCCAAGCCGACTTCAATAAGGCGCAAACCGGTGGCAAAAAAGTATCGCTCGCGGACTTGATCGTGCTGGGTGGTGCTGCGGGTATTGAAGAAGCTGCGAAAAAAGGCGGAAACGACGTGACGGTGCCCTTCGCTCCCGGCCGCGCCGATGCCACGCAGGACATGACCGATGCAGAGTCGTTCGCCGTTCTTGAGCCCAAGCAAGATGGCTTCCGCAACTACCTTGGCAAGGAACTCGATCGCCCCGCTCCCGAAACTCTCGTGGATCGCGCCCAGTTGCTCAACCTCACCGCTCCTGAAATGACGGTTCTGGTGGGTGGCATGCGTATGCTCGATACCAACGTCGGCGATCCTAACCTCGGTGTTTTCACCGAGACACGCGGCGCGCTGACCAATGATTTCTTCGTCAACTTGCTGGATATGAGCACGGAGTGGAAAAAATCCAAAGTCTGCGAGCACTTCTATGAGGGTACGGACCGCAAGACGGGCAAGGTCAAATGGACCGCCACCTCAGTGGATCTGATCTTCGGATCGAACTCACAACTGCGCGCCATCTCGGAAGTGTATGGCAGCTCTGATGCGCAGAAAAAATTCTTAACCGACTTCGTCGCCGCGTGGACCAAAGTGATGAATCTTGATCGCTTCGATCTGGCAGATTGATCGCATTCATTCTTACCTTTGCCAAACCTGCCCGGAGTCACGCTTCGGGCAGGTTTTTTTGTGCCATGCGGATCTGTGCAATATGTAGGCATGAAAGTCATACTAACGAAGATTGCCAAAATTTCACGACATAACTTATGCAAGCTCTCCCAAGGCTTTTTCTAACGAAAACACCATGCGCGGATGAATGCTTGTCATATTGTTTCTTCTCCGCTAGTTTCTCCCCGCAGATGCGTGTTTTCTCCATTTTATATCGCAAAGAACTCCGTGGATTTTTGTTGAATCCCCTTGGCTGGATCGTGATTGCCTTCGTGGTGATCATGCATGGATTCTCGCTATCGACCGCGATGAAGGCCTTTAGTGACAACCCGATGGCAAATAGCTTGGTGTATATCTCGTTCTACTCACCTGTTTTCTGGTTTTATTTTCTGTTTAGCTTTCCCTTGCTGACGATGAAACTTTTCGCCGATGAGCAACGCTCCGGCACGCTGGAAACACTGCTCACCGCACCTGTGAAAACGTGGCAAGTAGTATTATCCAAGTATTTCGCAGCGCTCACTTTTTATTGTGTGATGTGGGTTCCTAGCTATTTTCAATTTAAATTTTACCCATGGGTTACAGGCATTCAGGCACCTTGGAACAGCGGAGCGATGGTGGGAACCTATCTGATTTTATTTTTGATGGGCACATTTTTCCTCGCCATTGGCTGTCTTGCATCATCCCTCACTTCCAATTCGATCGTTGCTGCGATTATTACCTTGGGCTTACTGGTGTTGCATTATTTCCTAGGTTTCGTCACCACGATCTGGGGTGAAAACTTCGCAGGATCAGCGTTATTCGATTATTTATCATCCCAAAAGCATCTGCATTATTTTTGCAAAGGATTGTTAGACAGCCGCGTGGTGATTTATTATCTAAGCATGTCCATTTTAACCATTGCACTCACCTATCACGTGCTCGATTTCCGCCGCTGGCGCCGCTAATAATTTCATCTTGTCATCATGACCGATACTCCACCAACAAACACGCCGCTGCGTCCGATCAACCGATGGGGCATTGGTACCATTTCCGTGTTACAAATCGCGACATTGATCGTTGCGGTGATTGCCGCTAATTTTATCGGCAGCCAATACGTTTCTAAATACGATCTCAGTCGCACCGATGACTATAGCCTGTCGCATTGGACTGAAGGTTTGCTAAAATCGGATGTCTTACAATCGCGCAAGACTCCGGTGAAAATGATTGTATCGTTTCGCCGCTCCACGGCTTTCACCGAGCGGGTGCGTGCCTTAGCTGAAGAGTATGCACGCATTTCAGGAGATAAAATAGTCGTAGAAAGGTTCGATCCTGTGCGCAATACGGATCTGGCAGATAAAACAGCCGCGACGTATAATTTGGCCGCCAATTCTGGGGTCATCAGACGCGAAGACATCGTGATCATCGATGCTCGTGACGACACACAATCGCAGGCGACCAAAGATGACTCAGCAAAAATTCGTTTTGTGACTCTGGATAACATGGTCCTTTATGAAAATGATGATGGAAAGACAGCGCGTCGAGTCCAAGCATTTCAGGGGGAGGATGCACTTACCACTGGCCTGCTGAGCGCACTAGAAGGCAAGCCGCGAATCGTATATTTTCTCGCTGATAAAAGTGACATTCAAACCGATCTCGGCACTGGTGCATGGGCCGTGATGAGAGATTCATTGCTATCACAAAACATTGTGCCGTTGCCCGTGAAAATGACCGAGCTACCGCAAATCCCTGATGACGCAGCAGGCCTAATCATCGCCTCACCACGCTACGATTTTACTGAAGAGGAAATGGCGAAACTTAGCGATTACTGGAACCGATCTGGCAGCAACATTTTTGTTATTTTACGCGCCCAGCAAACACCCGATCGCCTTCGTGCTTTTTTACGCGACCATGGAGTCACACCACGACGCGATCAAATTGTCACCTTGAAAGGAAAAAATGCTGTCTATCGCGCAGATGCCACCTTCACACCAGGCTTCGAATTCACTCGGGATTTCTGGAACAAAACAACGAGTTTTGATGGGCAATCATCATCGTTAGAAGTCCGCGAAGGAGCAGAGGATCTGCTCAATCGCCGCATTTCACCGATCAAATTGTTAGAAGCTCTACCGCAATATTGGGGAGAAACCAATCGCACCGCTACCACGCCTGCCTTTAGCGATGTGGAAGATATCAGTGGTCCGGTAACCATGGCAGCGGCAGTGATTCGCGGTGCTGCCGCGGATGATCGTTTTGCCTCGAAGGCCTCGCGCATGGTAGTAATTTCTAATGCGGCTTTCTTAGAACCAAATGCCTTGCGTGATGAAAATATCGATTTTTTCAATTCCTGCGCAAATTGGTTAGTCGGTCGCGAAGAAATGTCTGGAACTGGACCGCGCACTCTCGGCACCTTCAAACTACCCTTATTGCCGCCACAAGCATCCTTTATCAATCGCATCAACCTCGTATTTTTACCCTTACTCATGCTGTTGATTGCGATGTTTATTTGGAATGCGCGTCGCGCCTAACTACTTTTTTATTGAATCATTTTGCGATCTGTATTTTCTACCATTCTACTCGCCATCTGCGCCACGATCCTTGTAGTGCTGAGTGGAGTATTGCTAACCCAAGGAAATCTCAACGGCATTTTTGGACCACCGCCGACAAAAATTGGCGAGCACCTATATTCTGGATTCACCCCCACTGACATTACCGAAATTAGTCTGGTATCCAATGATGCGAGAGCTACTTTTTCACGCGCATCGGGTTCATGGATGATGACTAGTCCCGTAAAAGATCGCATGGACCCACGCTGGGCAAAAACACTGATTGATTTCACACTTAGTACTCGCGCGGCAGATGTCATTCCTAACGAAAAGATCGATGCCACCCAAGCGGGACTTACTGACGGCATGGTGTCCATTCGTCTCGGCGATGCGAATGGAAAATCACGAGCGAAATACACACTAGGTCGCCGCACCGCATGGATCGGTAAAGATCCCGATACAGGGGAGGAAGTTCCTACCGTTTTCATGCAACCTCGCGACCGCAGTCGCAAAACATACACCTATGCGTGCACGGGAGATATTCGCCCTATTTTTAAAGACGGGCTGCGCTACTTTCGCGATCACCAACCATTTCTCTTCGCACCTAGCCAACTTGAGAAGATTCAAGTAAAATCAGCCAACGCTGAGTTTGTCTTAGAGGGAAAAGGTCAGCGATCACCATGGCGCATCACCAAGCCACAAAAGCTTGCCACGGAAACGACGGCCATCAAAACATTAATCGAAGGACTTTTTTCATTACGCGCCTATAAAGTTCTGGATCTGGCAGAGATCACATTGCCGTCGGCCACGGATACGATTTATTTGCAAATTTCTCTTCAATCCAGCGGTCAAAATGAACCCGTAACTCTATACGTTTATCCGCCCGCAGACGACAAAGCCGCTACCGTCTATGCTACGGTTTCCGATCGTCCAGGGACTGTTTTTGAGCTTCCTTTGCGCCCTGCGGCAGATCTGATTTCTCTCTCAGAATTACCACTCACGAATGTCAACGATTTACGCTCACAGAATATCTTTGCATTCAATCATCAAAAATTATCCGCCATTGTGATCTCACCTGATCAAGCGCCAAACATCCTTTTATCCCGCCCTGCAAATCGTCCATGGCAAATGCATCTTGATGAGACTACTACGGCGCCACTGAACGAAATCACCCTCTATCAATTTCTCAAAACGTTAACAGAAGCAAAAGTAGCGGGCTTCATTACTGATAGCGCCTTTCTCACCGATGATCCTAAAGAACTTAGCCTATATGGAATGGATAAACCATTGCTAACGATACAATTTGCCTTTCAGGATAATTCTCGCCTTTCATTGAAGATCGGCAAAAATAAAGATGGAGCTCTTACGGGATATCTCGATCATCCTGACACAAAAAATACTGTTGTTAAATTGCCCGATGATTTTATCAATCAATTGCCATTACGCTTGAATCAGTGGCGAGATACGCGTCTGCTAGCGATTGCCGCTGTTGATTTCGCGGCGTTAGAGCGAACGCTAGTAAACAGTCCTTCCATGAATTTGGCTTACGACTACATTAATGAAAAATGGAAATCCTCTCTCAATGGCGAAGACACTTCGGGAAAACTCAATATTGCACGCGCTAACAAACTCTTAAACTTATTAGGCGACATGCATGTGAAATCGTGGATTGACGCCGATGACAAACAAGCAATGGAATCGCTAACAAAACCACTTCTGACTATGAACATAGTATCCCGCACTGTGGACAAATTCGGCGAGCAAGGCCCATTAGTTCCACGAACATTAGAGATCACCCCCGTTTCCACAGAAGGCAAAAGCGAGTTCTTCTACGGACGCCTTACGGGAGTCGATGGCCTATTCTTATTAGATCGTAAAACAGCACTATTATTAGCATTGGATCTATTTTCTGAGAGTGAATAATGGCACTCAATCAGCATACAATGCTGCAACCATCGCCGTGCTACGTTGCCCGGGCATCACGCTGAGTGCCATTTGATTCATCACGTAGGCAAAACTCAAGCCGCTAAGTGGATCGCCGAATGCATGGCTGCCGCCCGCACCGGGATGACCAAATGCCTGCTGATTCGGTCCGTAAAGCGTGCGCATTTTATGATCATTCTCATCTAACGGATCCTTCTGACAACCACAGGTAAAAGCAATCGGTTGCAACAGCACTCGATCTTCTCCCTGCACTTGTAAGTTTTGCAGCGCATTCTGAATATTGACAGATAAGGGGCTTTCCAGACCACCAATCGCAGCTTGATAAAATTGTGCCAGCGCACGCGCAGTTCCTACGCCACCCATGGCAGGGAACCCAGCACTCCACGCTCTGGGATCATTCATCTCCTGCACCGCATGTAAGCCAGTCGGGGAAAGAAAAGCACGACGTGTCATCGTTCCAGTAGTCATGAAATCTTTATAAAAACCTTTTTCCACATCGCTTTTTTCCGCACGTCCAGGAACTAACGTAGCGACACGATGCCATTGATTCTCCGGTAACCCAATCCAAAATTCCCAATCCATCGGCAATGCGATTTCTTGTTGCCAGTAGTGACCTAATGTATGGCCTGTCAAGCGCCTCACGCATTCATCTAACAAAAAACCATACGTCCGTGGATGATACCCTACCCCCTGTCCAGGCAACCACGCAGGATGTTGTTGTTCGATCGAACTCACTACCACATCGTGCTCCCAAACACTGGCTGAAATATCCAATGCCGCTAGACCACATTGATGCGACATCATTTCTGCAAAAGTCGCATCGGCGATAGGAAATTTCTGCCAAACTTCGCGTACTGGTGTCTGAACCGTTAGCCCATGGCGTTCCAGGGCCAGTAGCAATGTTGCCGCAGCTGGCGCTTTCGAAGCGGAATATACAGGTACTAAGGTGCTGTGATTCCATGTGTTCGTTTTCTGACGTTCGAGATATCCCTTAGCCAAATGCAACACTTCTTGACCGCGCCACCAGACGCTCACGGATGCACCTAATTCCAGTCCATCGGAAAAATTTTTCTCAAACACCTGCTCCACAGTATGCAAGGTCGCGGGCGAAATACTCATCGCGATGATCTTTTCGTTGATCGTCGAAAAAAACAATTCTTTTCAGCGAGAGATATTTTTTGCATCGTTGGCCCGTGCAAACTGTTCACGTCAATCTCGTCGATCGCTCCTACGACGTCCTCGTAGCGGAAGGGATCATCACCAACGCTGGAAAACTCATTCAGCAAGCAGACCTGCAAGGGAAAGCTGCGATCATCACCGATTCAAACGTTGCTCCCCTTCACGCAGCTCCGCTGATGGCCGCCCTTGAAGCGGCAGGAATAAAACATACCCTTCACACGATTCCCGCCGGAGAGGCATCCAAATCACTATCTGCTGCCAATGAACTTTGCGGTTCACTCGCCGATGCAGGCCATGATCGTAAGTCTTTTGTAATCGCTCTAGGCGGCGGTGTCGTCGGTGACCTCGCGGGCTTTGTTGCATCGATTTTTTATCGCGGTATTCCGTTCGTACAAATCCCCACTACCATTGTCTCTCTCGTAGATTCATCCGTTGGTGGAAAAACAGGTGTTAATATTCCAGCCGGAAAAAATCTCGTCGGTTCTTTTCATCAACCAAAACTTGTCATCGCTGATCCACTTTTATTAAAAACGTTAGATCCAAGAGAATACCATGAAGGATTCGCAGAAGTGATCAAACACGCCTGCATTCGAGACGCAGCGATGCTCGATGACATCGCCATGCTCGACCCCACATCGCGCTTTGTTTCGGCGGAACTCATTGCTCGTAACGTAGCAATTAAGGCGCGCATTGTGGAAGCAGATGAACATGAAACACTAGGCATCAGAGCATTGTTAAACTTTGGTCACACCATCGGCCATGGGATCGAAGCCAGTTTACCCTATGGAAAAATGTTACATGGTGAAGCAATTGCACTTGGCATCCGCGCGGCACTTTTTCTTTCTGAATCACACGCCGGGCTCGACCATGCATCATCCATAAAAGTGTTAGATTTATTGAAGAAATTTCATCTGCCACTTCAGCTAGATGAATCCATCGCCACCGCGACAATCATGGACAAGTTATCCCGCGATAAAAAATTTGCCTCTGGCGCGATTCGCTTTGTATTGCTGGATCAACTTGGTAGTGCCCACGTGGCCTCAAACATCACCGCCGATGATCTGCTAAGTGCGATTGAGTGGCTTCGGACATCAGCATAATCCAATTTCAAATAATATTTGCACAAAACTCCCCGATTGGCTCGTTATGCGAGCAGTTAAAACGTATATGAAAACACTATTTCTCACTCTTTGTTGTATTGGAGGAAGCATTCTTCCGCAACAAGCGCAATCGACCGATATGCAACCGGCGCTTGACGCAGTCTATCCAGCACTTGTTCGCATTCATGTCGTCGCCGAAAATGGAGGCAGTGGTCGCATGCAAAAAAGCCGTAGTTCAGGCTCGGGCACGATCATTCATCCTGATGGCTATATACTCACCAATCATCACGTCGCTGGACGTGCCACTCGCATTACAGTTCGTTTAGCAGATCGCCAAGAATGTCGCGCCACCTTAATTGGCACGGATCCCCTCGCCGACCTTGCTATTTTAAAACTCGACAAAAGTGATTTGCGCGACCCTAACGAAAAACTACCCGTTGCGAAATTTGGTGACTCTGACAAACTAAAAGTAGGCGATGTCGTCCTTGCCATGGGTAGCCCAGCAGGCCTATCGCAATCTGTAACTAAAGGAGTTGTAGCGAATACTGAAATGATCTCACCCGGTGGTGGCGGTCTTTCGTTAGATGGCGAAACGGTGGGAGAACTCGTACGCTGGATCGGTCATGACGCCGTGATTTTCCCGGGCAATTCCGGTGGCCCACTCGTCAATTTACAAGGTGAAATCATCGGTGTAAACGAAGTTGGCATCGGTTCTATCGGCGGTGCCATTCCTGCCAACCTCGCGAAAAAAATTGCAGAAAGCTTAATCAAAGATGGCGTAGTGAAACGCAGTTCTATCGGTCTTTCCGTACAACCATTGCTCAAAACAGATCGCCACGAATCAGGAGTCCTCGTAGCAGGCGTGCTCGCAAAATCCCCTGCTGCTGCAGGAGGAATGAAAGCCGGTGACATTATCACTAGCATCAATGGAACGGCGATCCCTGCATCGCGCTCTCCTGAAGACATCCCCCTATTCAATCGAATGATTCTTGAATCACCTATCGGCGGCACGCTCACCGTCAAGGGCCAACGAGACGGCAAAGAACAAGAATGGAACGTCACCACGCAAGAAAGAGAGCCAGCTCAGCCACGCGAAAAAGAAATACTTTCTTGGGGAATCACCGCGCGTAATCTAACGCATCTTAATGCGATGGAAATGCACCGTGACGACAATGATGCCGCCATCATTCAAAGCATTCGCTCAGGTGGCCCCACAGCTGCGGCAAAACCATCTCCTGTTCCAGGCGATTTGATTCTAAAAGTAAATGATGTCGCGATTAAAAACATTGATGATCTGGAAAAGGTTTCGTTAGAAATCACCAAGGATGCGAAAAAACCAATTCCTACACTAGTGACCTATGAGCACGATGGCGATAGTTACCTAACCGTAATTAACATTGGTTCTGAGGAAGAGGATGAAGATGCCGCCATCGCTCGCAAGGCATGGTTAGGCATATCAACGCAAGTGATTTCCGCCGATTTAGCTGAGGCGCTAGGCGTGGCAGGACAGAAAGGAATGCGCATTACCCGCGTTTATCCAGGCACTACGGCGGAGAAAGCAGGTCTCAAAAATGGAGATCTTTTACTAAAACTCGATGGTGAAGCCATCAATGCATCACGACCAGAAGATGCTGATGTACTATCTGAAGCCATTCGTCAGCATCGTGTGAATGATGAGGTTAAAATTGACATTCGTCGCGGCAAAGAAGCAATGACCATTACCGCCACACTCGAACGTTCTCCTGAGGCACGCTCGGAATTACAAGAATTTAAATGTGAGTCGTTGGAATTTAATGCCCGTGATCTTGGCAAAGAAGATCGAGTGCGTGAAAGTGTCAATGACGATGAAAAAGGCGTTCTGATCACCAGTGTGACGAATGCTGGATGGGCTGCGTTAGGAGGTCTGCAAAATGCAGACATTCTACAATCCATCGACGGTAAAACCGTTGATTCAACCGAGACACTTAAAACGCTAATCGCAGAAATCGATAAACAAAAACCCACTCACATCACGCTTTTCGTGCGTCGCGGCATCACCACGCGCCACATTGAACTAGAACCAATCTGGTGAACCACTTAACATCCATTATCATAACATGAAATTTATCGCACCACTCGCCGCTTTATTACTACCATTGAGCGCAGCTTCCGGACCACTGAAAGAAAAAGCTAACGCGCTTTTGACACAATACAAAGATTCAACACTTTTCGTGAGTGCCGTCGTAAGTATTGAAGTCACGGCAGGCGACATGCCCACGCAAAAAGAAGAGAAAAAAATGGAAGTGATCGGCACGGTGATCAACAAAGACGGACTCATTGTGGCTCCTCTTAGCACCTTGGACGCCGCTGCTACCATGGACGGTCGCACGGTGAATACGCCAAAGGGTCCTCTCAAGTTGTCGGCGAAATCGGACATCAAAGAAGTAAAAATCATCATGCCTGATGGCTCCGAAGCGGATGCCAAAGTGGTATTAAAAGATGTCGATCTCGACCTCGTGTTTATCAAACCAGATAAGAAGGCTGATAATTTCACTCCAATCAATACAGCCGATAGTGCGCCGATCGCCCTTTTGGATGATGTTATTGTGCTTGGTCGCCTCGGAAAAGACCTCAATCGCGAAGCAATGATCATCACCGGCGAAGTAATTTCCGTCGTGAAAAAGCCGCGTGTATTCGGAAAAATCACCGCTCCAGCCACTGGTATGCCTGTATTTAACGATCAAGGAAAATTCATCGGCATTGGCATCAATCGCCTCAGTTCAAAAGGAGCAACTGATGGCAACGTTGCTGGTTCAGCCGTGCTTCTCCCAGCTGCTGATCTGTTAGAGAGTGCTTCGCAAGTGAAATAACGTCCCTTCCCCTTCTCACTTAACAGAACCCAGCTTGCGCTTGCTTGCTGGGTTTATTTTTTTTGATACTTAGGATTGAGCTGAGGAATTTGTGCTCCGGTTTCTTTTAACCATGCATCAAGTTTTAGACGTAGTTTTTTCGTTTGCTCATGACCTATCGCGATATCATTTTTTTCCTCAGGATCAGTGGCAAGATTATATAATTCATCACGATCATTTTCATAAAAATGCACCAATTTCCAATGGTCATCCCGGATCGCAGAATAAGGAGATGCACCACCACCATGATAATGCGGGTAATGCCAGTAAAGTGCACGATCAGCCATAGTTCCGCCAGTTAGAGCAGGCATCAAAGAAATCCCATCGGCATGCATCGAAGCACCAGCGGCTTCTGCTAGTGTTGTTGGAATGTCCTGGGTGATCACAGGAACATCGATTACGGTTTTTGCTTTGGTGACTCCCGGCCACAGCACAATGAATGGCACACGCACGCCACCCTCGTAAGCATCACCTTTACCAGATCTCATGCCTAGATTTGTTGTGGTCTGGCGCAAAATTAATCCACCATTATCGCCGGTAAAAATAATCACGGTATTTTTTGTTAGGTTCATTTTCTCCAATCCAGCACGGATGCGTCCCACGCTATCATCAACAGCTTCGATCATCGCAGCATAGGCAGGTTTCCCTTGTGGTTTCATCGTTAGCGCTTTCTTTTCATACTTGTCAATCACCTCCGGCTTGCCACCTAACGGTGTGTGAACGGCAAAATGAGCGAGGTAGAGAAAAAACGGTTTGGATTGATTTTTTTCGATGAATCCCAGTGCTTCCTCCGTGCATCTTGCTGTCAATTCTTCACCACGCGGTCCGTCTGGCAAATTCGGATTTTTGTAGGGCGATAGATACGATGCTGGCTGGCCGATGTGATTATCAGCAATCATTACATCAAAGCCGTGGGCAGTTGGTCCCGCAGGCGACAAATGCCATTTGCCGATCGCGCAAGTGGCGTAGCCCTGATTTTTTAGCAAACTCGCAATAGTAACTTCTTTGTCGGGTAAGGATTGCTGCCACTCTGGAATCAATAACTTTGCTTGCGGATGTTTTTCACCTGGAATCCAATCCGTAATATGAGTGCGCGCAGGATACTTGCCTGTCATAATCGCCGAGCGAGTTGGCGAACAAACAGTGCAAGCACTGTAGCCAATTTTAAACCTTGCCCCATCTTCCGCCAATTGATCGATGTGAGGAGTTTCATAAAACTTCGATCCATAACATCCAATGTCTGTGGCCCCGAGATCATCGATTAAGATCACGATAAAGTTGGGCTTCTCAGCAGCATGGATTATCCCAATAAGGGTAAAGAAAACTAAGAAAATTCTCATAGCAGAAGCTTGGAACGAAGTGGTATTTTGTCAAGCACCTAGCGCAGTGGTAGTGTTATGCATCAATCATCTTATCCCTAGCAATAGCCAAAACTGCATCAGTGCTGATTGCACTAACCGAAGTCACATCGGTGTCCCGCTTATATCGATTGGCAGGCTTATGCAGGCAGTTGGTTTTTATTAGGAAATAGCACAGCGTTGCAGCCGCCTAATGGCGATGAATAGTAACATTTCTAATAAAAACACCATCCAGAATGACAGGGAAAAATGAATGACTTTGTACCCCATGAATTCTTCCCAAGGGGCTCTGGATGCATCACGACGAAAATAGATACGATAATGATTAGTGAAAATATACACTTTCCCGATATGAAAGGGAAGCCTTGCGCCTGATACATAAACTGGTTCCATATTGCTTTGGAAGCAGTAAAATTTACCGCAAAGTGTACAAGCACTCAATGTATCATCGCGACTTGTTGAAGTTGTACGCCATTTCATCATGTTGATGCCCGAGCAGTAAAAATAACTTGATATCCATGCCATGATCGTTGCCAGTATCATTAATGAAACACCATATTTTAAAAAACGCAGTAATCGCGCATTGTTTGTGGAAAATGAGATGAGCGGATGCATGATGTTCAGATGCGAGGGAAATACTTAGGGCAAATAGGGTTTCTCCAAGTCTTTCAAATCGGTGAACAGGTTTTTCTTCAGATCAAACTCTAAGTTCGTGTCGTTGGCTGTGGGGTTGAAATAGGAAGTGAATTTGATTCTGCCTCGAATGTCAATTTCTAGATTGGTGATGAACTTCGCATAATGCGCTGAAATCACATTCCCTTTTTCGTCAAGTTTGATGCGGGTTTTGATGAAGAAGCCAAACTCGGCTGGTGCAGCCGCTAGCGTCTGTCCTGGGATTTTTTCCCATGAATATTCAGCTTGATATCCTGTTGTCGGAGCATGATAGGGCATTCGCATTTCTGTTACTGGTAGATGCACATAATCAGAGCTTGGCGATTTGCTATAGAGTAAATAATTCACCTTTTCCGCAATCAGTCCGCCTTTCTCACTGGGGATGCGCATTTTAAGTGTTCCGCGCCAAGGATGAACTCGAAACGCAAAAGCCTGTTCGTAAGTGGAAGTCCCCTTTGGTAGATTAAAAAACTCATCTCGGTGTTCCAGATAACTAGCCTTGTTTTGAGGGTTCTTATCGTGAAATTCTTTAATTTCTGCAATTCTATCAGCGCCGCTCTGTCCATTCGACATCGGCACATCTAGCATCATATTTTCCAAGAAAAACGCCACATCGTTTTCCGTTCCTTTGCCATAAGGTTTCACCCAGTCACATTCTTGTAAATCAAAGCCGATCCATTTTTCCTTCTCGGGTATGGGAACATCATTTTGTTTCGCGTAGAGAGCGATCGGGTTAGTGATTTTTTTGAGTGTGATGTTAATAGTTACTTGTTTTTTGATGATCCTATCGTCGGATATCGAATAATCAGTCAATTTTGCAGGGTAAAATCCTTCTCGGGAGCAGGCCATATTAATAGACCAAATACTACGCTCAGCAGATGTGAAATCTCCAGTCACAGCGGTTTTGCCATTCACTACGGAACCTGGAGTCGATTCAAATAGATTGTGAACAATTTCCACGTTAGCGCCATTTATCGGTCTGCCATGTTCATCTTGGGCGTGTACGGTGATAGCCGTTTTATATTTAGGTATGGGATCTTCTTGGCAACTTGCCAATGAGACAGCTAAGGGAAGCAGTAGCAGTATTCTGTGTATTTGGTTCATTGATTTAGATTTCCTGTGGTGATCATTTGTTGATAGAGTTTGTAAACGTGCAAAAGAGCAACATCGCGCATATCGCTGTGGCGCCAACTTCCCTGATTAATTGTTTCAGTGTGACTTTCAGTAGGCCACTATGTTTGATCGGTTTTCATGGTGTGATACATGTCAAAGTTGCCTTTTGCTCCAGGAACGGCATGAGTGGCAGCGGCAAAAGAGAGAGCTTGTCAACTTCCCTGATTGCGCGACAGATTAAAAATAGAGTAAAAGGGTTTCGGGGTCCATCCCAAACACTATGAAAAAAAGTCGATTCACCGAGACACAGATCGTCTCGATCCTCAAGGAAGCCGATAACGGCATCA